>JALOCA010000006.1 GCA_023227965.1 Lentimicrobiaceae bacterium
CCGGAGTCATATCACCACTGTCGACAAATCCGTCCTGGTTTACGTCGCCACCATAGATTACGAAGGCTCCAGAAACATTTTTTAAATTGTTTCCATAAGATTTTGAAGCATTATCCGTAAAGTTATAGTTTGTTGTTCTGCTTGAAAAAGAAACGGGAATTGCCGACCAGGTTCCAATGCTGTTATGATGTTTTATTGAAACATAATAATTTCCGGAACAAGTTTCCGGAATAATAATAGCAACAGAACCATCTGTATTCAGATTCACATTGTTTGCAGAATGTGTAACCAGATAAGGAGATGTACTTTCGTGCAATTCTACCATAATCTGGTCGGCAGTATTACCGGTGAAATGGTCTCCTGTTTCGTCCTGTGCCTTATTCATGCTTCTTACATTGTTCATCAAACCTTCGAGCAATAAGGTAAGTTGCAATGCTTTTGCCGAATAGACTAAAGACACATCCCCTCTGCCATTGCCTCCGGTAAACCAGTTAATGGGATTGCTGCTGTATATGACAAAAGAAACATCTCCTTTGCCATAACCGCCTGTATATTGGGCTTGTATCACCATAGGCAACACAAGCAGTAATATAAAAATAAGTTCAAGTTTTTTCATACATAGTTAATTTGTTTATTTTAACTTTACATTACTCAGAGTTAAGGTGCTGTACGAACTCCGCGACCGCCATTATCGTTTACACGAATAATTTCTCCATAATTCATGTAGAAACGACTGGAAACAGGCGAGAAAGTATAGGCTCCAGTGTCCCAGGCACCACCCCGAAATCCTACACCAGAGTATGTTGGCCATGTAGAAACATTTGCATTGCCCGCTTCATCTAATACTCCATCGCCGTGTGTTCCATCAAATGCCCTACCTATGGCATTACCCACTGTAACTGCACGCTCCCACACATTGCCACTCATTTCCATAATGCCATAATAAGTAGCACCGGCATGTTCACGTGTAGATGAGTCTGTGGCAAATACGCCTACTCGCATGGGTCCTTGTACGAATGTCTGGTTACTGGTAGCACAATTTCCGTTGTTCATACTTACTTCATTAGTCAAACCAGAGTTTGTTATCCCTGTACTTTGAGTTATAGATGTACTACCCCAAGCAAATTCGTTATTTACTGCTGATATAGTTCCTCGGCAGGCTTTTTCAAATTCTAATTCTGTCATGAGTCGCAAACCACTCCAATCAAGGTAGGCAGCCACATCTGCATAGTTTAGCCAGTTACAAGCTACGTAAGGGTTGGCAGTAGCATAACTGCCTACTGTGCTACCCATAATTTCATAACGGTAATTATCTGTAGGTTTATCATACTTACGAGCGGTCGCCTGGGTTTGTGTAAGACTATTTAAAAAATCCACATACCCTTGCTGGCTTATTTCGTATTTCATACAGTAAAAAGCGTTATAGCCTTTTGGAAAAGCTGCAGGGATTGGACCCGACTGATCGCCCCCCAAATTATAAGGACCTGTTTCATAATAAAGAGTATTTTCTGAAGTGCCAACAGTTATAGTAGCCTCGGTATTTATTGAATATGTATCTGTGCTAATTGGTGATTTATAAAAGTGATTTACTTCCCCTCCACCACTGCCTAAAACAAACGTGCCTTGCGGTACATATACCATTTCGATGGCATAAATTTGAATGTCAATAACAGCATTATCATCAACACCATTTGCGCCATAGTTCCAGCGCAGTTTTACATTGGTGAGGGAAAATGTTCCTGTACCATCGGCATTACGATAAATAAAAGCACCCAAACCCGGATTGGTGGTGGCATTAAAAAAAGTGCCAGGAGTGAGCAATCCAATATCAATGACACTGCCAGAGGGTGCAGTGTTTCCGGTATTGTTGAGCCAGGCATGCTTCCAAAAACCATCACCACCGTTAAATTCAGAAATATGGTATTTGACAAAAACCCAGGCTGCATCCCAGTTATTGGCTACGCTGCTGATGTGCCAAGAATTTTCCCATGAAATATCGAATTTCACCATACTATAGTCATCGGTAGTGTTTTGTCCGATAAGGCTCAGGTTGCTTACCGTAATATTGTTGGCACTAAGCATGGTTGTTACCATAAGTGCGAAGAAAAGGATAATTTGATTTTTCATGATTAGAGGTTTTAAACTATTTTTAACTTTGGAAGAACTATTAATATTTTTCTTTCTAAGGTCCACAGATTCTCAATATATTTTATACTCTTTGGGATAGTTACACTTGATTATTTGAATAATGGAACTGAGAGTCAGGCTGAGTTCGGTACGAAACTCATTTTTTTATTTTAATTCAGTGGTAAATTAGTTTTATTAATCATTTTGTATAATGAATGACCCCGGGGCAAGCCCCGAGGAATCCTCTTGATTAAAATAGAAACCTGTATAAATTTTTGTAAAGGTACAATAGACTTAAGTTTAAAAACAAATAAAAGATGTCCGAATTCACGAATCTGAACATCTTTTCCTATTCAATTGAAGCTATTAAAAATGAGTTTATCTATGGAAACATAGCCGAAACAAAATTTGCTGCATTATTGTCTATTATCGTCATATCAGCGCTGTCAACAAAGCCGTCGCCGTTTACATCGGAGGGAAAGTAGCCCATTACAAAGTTGGCGGCATCGTTGTCAACCGGAGTCATATCACCACTGTCGACAAATCCGTCCTGGTTTACGTCGCCACCATAGATTACGAAGGCTCCAGAAACATTTTTTAAATTGTTTCCATAAGCCTTATTGGCAGCATCGGTAAAGTCGTAGGAAATGGGTGCTGTACCCAAATGTTGATAATTTGCAGTCCATGTTTCTATGCTGTTGCGGTGACTTACAGCCAGGTAATAATCGCCTTCGGGTATGCGGTTCATTACAGGTTGAAAGGTTCCGTTTTGGTTTAAAAGCACCTCGTTTGTTGTGCCAACAATGTTGTAAGGTGAAGTGGTTTCTAATGCTTTAACAGTTAAAACGTCTGAAGTAAAATCTGTAAAATGGTCGCCGGCTTCATCCTGTGCTTTTCGCATTTCACCTGAACCGGGCTCATATAAGCCTTCAATATAAACTTTCATATCAACAATGGTAAACCATTGGCTTTCGGTTTGACTCCAGTTCCCATTTTCATCCCTAGTACGGATATATACGCGATGCATGCCGCCTGATAAACCTGCGGTGTTTACATCGAATAATTTGCTTACTTGCTTACCTGGCGTTATGCTTATTGTAATACCATTTCCAAATCCGGGATCATTATCAAAGAAGTATTCTATCTGTGTTATGTTTCCGAAAGTATTACCATCACAAAAGAATAGCTTTGAATTGGTGATACTCCATTGGTTGTCCATATCTTTAACCCGGATATATAATAAATGTAAGCCCATAGCAATACCACTAAGGTTTATGGGAAATACTTTTATAGGCTGAAGCCCGGGAGTTAAGTTTATGGTATAACCATTACCAAAACCGGGGTCGGTATCAATAAAATATTCTGCCATGATGGTATTATGGGGTATGAAAGTATCTACATAAATAATTTTAACGATGGTAGAACCCCAGCGGCTACTGTCGTCCATAGCACGGATAAACAGTACATGTACTCCATCTGATAATCCTGTAAAATTAAGGGTAGTGGTTTGGGTAATATTACTTCCAGGTGTGATACTTACCGGTGTGGCAAGACTGAAACCCGGATCGGTATCTATGGCATATTCTACCCTGGTGATGTTTTGTGCCTGTACATAGCTTATGGTAGCCATCAACAGGCATAGAAATATAAAGCGTTTCATGGCTTAATGGCTTTTGGCTTTCAGGATAACAGTAGTTCCGTCTATATCCAATTTCCATATGGCGGGTACTGTGGGCAAACCAGAGAGTACATATGAGTTGCTGCCTCCGAATACACCACAATCTACCCCATCATAACCCGCTCCAATAGCGGGTGAACCGGGAAGAAGCCGGTACTGACCATCACTACTACCGGTATAAACAAAAACTGTTGTCATATCAATACTTGTTTGGTTGCCACTACCGGCAGGAAGAGAACCACAGGCAGATATGTTATTAGTCGTTATACATGAACCGTTCAATTCAATTCCTTCACGAGCTGTTCCACAAGGACCTGTAAAGATATTATTCCTGATTTCACAATCATGAAAAAAACAATTTGTCTGGAAAATATTATTTATATATAATGCTGCAGAACCGTCTTCGTTCTGAACATTCCAATCCCATGCACCCGCATTGAAAAAAATATTATTTTTAATTATAACATTTTGTGAGCCGGTGGTTATATAAACCCGATAAATCCAGCATTGTAAAATAAAGATATTGGATGCTGCACCTGCGTCTCCAATATTGGTTTGACCGAGGTTATCCCTTTTCAGCAGGATATTATTGCATCGTACATAAAAAGTGCTTGTCGTCATACCTGTAATAACACTGTTTTCGGCTCCGGGATTAATAACTACAGTTCCCAGGATGGCAGGAAGCAAGTTAGCCTGTGTGGAATCATTTTCGCCCAGGAAATAGCCCGGGCCTATGATTACAAGGCGTTTGGAAAGGGTGAGGTCACCATAGGAGTTTAAAGAACCTTCAAAGTAAACGGTATCACCCGTCAGCACCGATGAAGAATCATTAACCGCCTGGGCGGTCGTAAAATCGGCATTAACGCCGGAAATGTTGTTTACGCGCCATTTGGCAGCGTAGATCATTGTGTTCAAACCCAATAAGACAAGCAGCAAAAGTGGGATGTTCTTTTTCATTTTATTGTTAATTTTAATTGTTTAAATTTTTACAAAAAAAATTCAATGAGTAGATTAAAGTTTATTTTTACTTTATACTATTTTTAGATTTATGTATATTCAATGTATTGTTTATTATTTTTTTATGGTGTAATAACTGATATAAAATTTGCTGCATTATTGTCTATTATCGTCATATCAGCGCTGTCAACAAAGCCATCGCCGTTGATGTCGGAGAAAATGTAGCCCATCATGAAGTTGGACGCATCGTTGTCAACAGGAGTCATGTCGCCGCTGTCAACAAAGCCGTCCTGATTTAAATCACCTCCGTAAATTACGAAGATACTACTGATTTCTTTTTGATTATTTCCGTAGGCTTTGGAAATGTTGTCGGAGAAGTTATAGGCAATACTGCTTCCGGAAAATGAGACAGGGTTAGCACTCCATGTTTCGAGGCTGTTGCGGTGTTTTATTACTACATAATAGTTGCCTGTAAGAGTTCCGGGAACATTAACAGAAACTGAACCGTCAGTATTAAGGTTAACATTACTTATCGAAAGTGCTGCAAGATAGGGTGCTGTGCTTTCGTGTAATTCAACAGTAAGCTGATCGGCAATGATTCCTGTGAAGTGGTCGCCGGTTTCGTCCTGTGCCTTGTGCATTGCAGGTCCATCGTACAAACCTTCGAGAAAGACAGTAATATTAAGGCTTTTTTCAGGGGCTTCCCAATAAATGCGGTTAAACGAATCGTCTTCAAAAGATGCTCCGGAGAAACCGCCAGTTGCATCGGGGAAAATGACACTTCCGACATCGGTTGTTTTTGATACATTATACGAGCCGCTCCACGAATTAGAGGGGAAAAATGCGTTATGCACAGTAATATCCTGGCTGTTGTTTACAGTTAGTAATTTGCCGGATGGCGAGCCATAACGGAAAATGCAGGTATTGAAAGGGTGAATTTCGTTTACAATGGCACCTGATTTAATATTTATTCCATCGGTATTCATAAATTCAAAAATTGCATTTTCGGCGCTGATTGTGCCTCCGCTTTCTACATTGAAATTGTAATAACCTGAATGATGAGTTATTTTTGCTTCATGACCGGATGTTCCAAAGACTTCGAGAGTTCCATAAATATTCAAATCTTTGTTGTTGCCAACTTCAAGCCATGCATCTTCATTGATAAGTAATTTCCCGTTTCCGGAAATACCTACATCACCGGTGCAACGATAGAAATGTCCGTTAAGGTTTAAAATTCCTGAATAAATAATTAAATTACCAGAATTGCTTGAAACAATGTTTGTGAGCAAATCCACTTGTTTTTCGCTTGAAGATTTATTTACCGTAAAATTGCTTAACCATCCGTTGCCATTAACAGAAAAAGCCTGGTTTATTTCTCCAACCATATTTATGTTGCCCCTTGGATAAAAGCTGGATTCTGTGACAGTTGAAACGTTTCCATGGAAATAAAATTCGCGTGTATCGCTCAGGTTTTCAAAGAAACCGTTCATAAGGTTGAAATTTCCCATAACTTCCAGGTTGCAGCCGGGATATAAGGTTGAGCCTGATTTATCTGAATTAAGATTGTAGAATGTTTCCATTCCGAGTCCGGTTTGGTAAATATACTGTGGTGATGTACCGTTGAATGTAACTGTTGATGTGCCATAATTGAAACCCGAAGTAGGGGATAATGATGGATTGGCATCGCTCCAGTTTCCACCAATGTTAATTGCAGCAGGATTAATTCCCTGAGCATTCAAAGCGGCTCCGTTGGCTAAGGTGAAATTTCTCCCTACATTAAGGGTTGAGCCACTATTCATCATCAACCTGCCTTTTGTGATGTCAAAGTCGTTTAATACTGTAAGGAAGCTGCCTTCATTTCCCATGGCAACATCTGCAAAGCCTGAGGGTGATTTGTGAATTATCTGAAAGTTGTAAAATGTTTCGTCAGAATTGATATTCTGAAGAATACCCAAAGCGCCATTGGCAATAACTTTACCAGTTCCTTCAATAAAAGCCGCTTCGCCAGGCCAGTTTATCCAGTTGCCTCCGAAAGATAGAATTTTATTGTTAATGTTCAAACCCCCGGTTAGAAGTTCAAAATTGCCATTAATTGCAAGAGTATCATTGTTAGAAAAGTCGAAGCTGAATGCAGCGGGTGCTTCAAGGATGAGATGGTGGAAAAAATCACCGGAACCTGGAGCAATTGAGGCAGAATTGTTTCTCAGAACCATTTTGCCGTTTGAAAAACGATAGTGTCCTGAATTGCTGAATAAACCTTCTACAATGATTGGGAAAGCTGATTCTCCTTTTAAAATTGAACCATCGAAAATGATGATATCGCCATGAATGTTGCAGGTATCTGCCGAAAGGTCGCTGAAGATGATTTCTGATCCAGCAGTTTTTGCACATAAAATGGTATTAAAAAAGCTGTTGGATTCGGAATTAATTATAGAAGAAGGTGTTGAACCAACAAACTGAACTTTTCCATTTGTAAAATGCACATCCGAGCCTGGGTTGAAAGTCCAGTTGCCGGCAGCTCTGAACGTTCCGTTGGCTGAAATATCAACACTGGAACCGGTGTGCCAGGTAGTAGCTCCTGCAACTCTTATGATAGCATCATCGTGATTTATATTAACATTGGAATGAATATCCATGTTACGGGCTATCTGAATAAATTGATTTTCAACAAGGAATGTTCCATTGGTCAGGATAAGGTCGTTGCCTATGGTTAAATTTGTTGCTGATCCCAGAATTCCTGAAGGTTTATCAATTTCAATATTCCAGAGTGAACCGGAAGACTGGCTGATGAAGTTAGTTCCAGAACCATAAAATTTCAGGGTTCCACCCGTGGGTGAAAAACCATCACGAATGATGTATAAATTGCCTGTAGTACGAATTGTCCCTCCTGAAATGATAGCTGTAAAAGAAAATGCTGAAGGACTAATACTGATGCCAGTATTGTGGAAGTCAATTATTCCGTCGGTCATAAGAATTCCAGCATTGCCATTGTAAGACCAATAGCTGTCGAGGGTGCCACCATAAACATTGAATTCACCGCCTGACATTATGATATTTCCGTTCAGGTCAACATAGCCATCGGAGTTGGTAAGTGTAACATAGCTTAATGGATTGATATAATAATCGCCATAAATTCCATCGTCGGCAAGGTCATTTGCCTGAAAAATTCCAAGGTTAACATCTACTGCTCCTGCCGTCCAGTCGTATTGATTACAGTTTACAATGCTCGCCCAAACTCTGAAAGCACCCCCGGATGATTTGTTGATTTCCAGTTTATTGAATGTTTCGGAACTGCAATACTGAGCATAATTGCCTCCGTCGAAAACAACAAGCCCTGTGCTTTCGGCAAAGCCATCTGCTCCAACGTTGTTTGTCCAGTTGCCCTGGGCTGATATTGTGTAACTTCCCGGGCTTAATGCACCCGATTGAATAAGAATATCGCCTCTTGCCTGAATGTTTGAGTTAAGGATTACGTCGGAAGTTGAATTGATAGTAAGATGTCTGAAAAAACTTCCCTCGTTGAGTGCAATTGCTTGAGATGAACCGTTGAATTCGGTAATTCCTGTGTTGTTATACATATTTCCCAAAACCTGAAGGCTGCCTCTTAGAATGGTTTTATAATTAGAATAACCCAAATATGTTGAGCCTGAATACACTATAAAATAACCATTTACGGCGAAATCTGCTGTTGAGCTTGCGTCGAGGATTACAGTGGTAGAATTTTTATTAATATTAAGGTTGTTAAACCAGCAATTATTGCTGTTGGAAAAAATATAAGATGGAACATCTCCTGCAAAAGTTACCGAACCAGTATTTATATGAACCGTCGCACCGCTATTAAAGTACCAGTTGCCTTTAACTGTTATAGATGTTTGGTTTTCAAAAAAAGCAGTCGAGCCTGATTCCCAGGTTACATTACCATTTACTACAATTTGAGCATTTGGGGAGGCAAAGTCCATCATAAGTTGTCGGTGAACTGTTAAATTGCCATTAATTGTAAGTAGCTGATCATATACTCTAAGGTAGGTTCCTGCACCTGGTTGAATGGTTAAATTGCGACAAACAGCAGGTCCGGCATAAATCCATGGCAGATTGGACATAGGAGGAATGGTAACATCGGTATTTGCATCTGGCAAGCTGTTGCCTGTCCAGTTTCCGGGATTATGCCAGTCGTTGTTTACATAGCCAGTCCATAAGCCTGCCGTTTCGACTAAAACCAGCCCTGCTGCTGTTCCATTATCATTTGAAAATACCGTAAGAGCATAATCGTCTTCTTCAATAACTGTGAAACTGAAGGTTTCGCTGACACCAGCACCCGGATTGGTGGAATATGCCAGTGCATTCGACCTGCTTTGATAATATTGCCCTGAAACAGAGCCATACAATGCAATGTCGAGATTAGCATCGCCACCAGTTACAACCAACGAAAAACAGTATTTGCCAGGTGTAAGGTGAACATCGTAAACTTTAACAACATCGGTGGCATACCATTCGAAAACACTGGCAGTATTCACCACAAGTGTTTCTTCTCCGTTTTCAAATTCTACTTTACCATCGTTATCACCAGAAAGCTGGGTTACTTTTATGCCTTTAAGGTTGGTTGGTGCATGATGGTTGTCAACAAGTACATAGTTGTTAACAGTGGATGCTTCGCTTGTTGCAAGTATGGTTTGAAAAGTATTATCACCAAAAAGGTCAATTTTCCAAGCTTCGGCTTCTGAGGCTCTGATGCCAACAATAGCCCATCCGTAAAATCCATGGTTATAAGTGTAGTATTGTGGTGTGGAAGTTGTATTTACCATAAATTCTTCGGTAAGAATGGAAGCACTGCCAGTGCTTCCATAATCGCTTTCGCTGAATACACTTGCATTTGAACCACTTGCATCAGTTGCTGCTTTTACCCAATAATATTGGTTTATTCCAATATAGGGCATCATATCATCGAATTCAAGGTCGGTAATCCAGTCTGAAATTTCTTCTGCCATTGAGGAGTTATTAAACGAGCTTCTGAATACTTTATAATAAGGTTTTCCTGTTGCAGGAGCCCATTTTATGTTTATTTTGTCGGGATAAACGCGATCAGTAGCTTTTACATAAGTAGGATAAGCCGGAAATTTAAACGATGGACTTTCCCATAATCCTCTGCCGTAAGTAGCTGCCTTTAATATTGTATTGCCACCCGAACCATAATAAAGTTCAATTTCTCTTACGTCAACTACAGGTAAGCCATTGCTGTAAGGTACCCATTCGTCGAGAAATTCATTAATATAATAAACTCCTGTCTTGGTTGCAACATACAATGCTTCGATAGGTCCTATTTCATAAACTATGCAGTTTTTTGGGACTGCAGGCAGGTTTTTTGTAATATTTTCCCACGAAATTCCTCTGTCTGTTGATTTATATACTCCAACAGCAGTGGTTGCATATACAATATTCAGGTCGTAAGGATGTGTGTCAATATCAGTAACCAAATTTCCACCGGGTAAGTTACAGCTAATCCACGAGCTTCCGCCAGTGTCAGTACGTTTTAAAGATGCAGGGCTAACAATAGCTCCTGAGGAGTTGCGTCTATCCATTCTTGAAACATATAATATGTTGTTATCCAACTGGGGTTGAGCAATAACATTGCACATATTTGTTTCACCCGAAGATATTTTTGACCAACTGATAGAAACGGCAAATACATTTTTTATGTTATCGCTTTTCCAAACGTTGGTAAAACCGGCATACATGATATCGGCATCAGAACGATCGAGCATATAGGGTAGTTCCCATGCTGGTATTTCGTCAATTCCGTTTGTGTTGTAGCCTGCGATGCTTGCCTGCCCCGACCATACATCTCTGATAATAAGTGGACCGTTGTCGCCTATCACTGTCAGGTATTTTCGGTCGTCGTCGCCCCAGTCAATAAGGCATTCGAGTCCGTCACCTCCTTGTGTGGTTTCGAAGGTTGAGCCATCACTTTCAGTGGTTCCATTGTCCTGATATCCGCACATAACATGATCCTGCTGATAGTTACTTTGTCCGAGTTTGTAAATTTGAGAAATTGATAATCCATTTGATAAATCATTCCAATCTGTTCCGTTTGAAGTATAGGAAAGTCCTCCGTCGGAGCCGCAATAAAGTACCCCATTCAAAGGATTATAATCCAAACTATGTATGTCTGCATGCACATTCCCTACATCATCCCAATGGTTGTTTAATTCCCAGTTTACTCCTGCGTCGGTTGATTCCCATATATTAATACCTCCGATATAAATTATATTGGCATTAGTTGGGTTTACGGCTATTGCAAGGTCGTAGCCCGATTGTTCTCTTTCGTCGTCTCCATCGCTGTCATAGCCAAATATGTTTGGGGAAGATGATTGTAAGTTAAAGCTTTGACCGCTATTGGTTGAGCGATATAATCCCTGAAATATAAATGGAGCCGTTGCTCTTGCACAACAAATGTAAACCCAATCGGGTTGTGCGGGGCTTACACCAATTACAATTCTGCTTGCAGAGAACCCTAAATATACTGATTGCCAGGTTTCTCCTCCATCACTTGAACGGTAAAACATGCCTCCTGATGTGGCATAGGCTATCAAAGGATTTCCTGGTTTATATTTAATATCTTTAAAATTCATATTGTAAATTGATTTTTTTGTCCAGGTATTTCCTCCATTAGTTGTTTTGTAAATGCCATGATTTGTAGCAGCCTGCAGAATAAGATGATCTGTTGGATGCATAATCAGCATATTAACAGTTATTTCGCCCATTCCGGAGCGGGCAGGTGAAAAATTGGCTCCGCTGTTGGTACTTTTGTAAACGCCCATTCCTGGAGCATCATCGCTATCGCGGTCACCTGTGCCGATGTAAATAATATTTGGATTTGTATGGTCAACTATTACTGTTGATGTTCCGAGTGTAGGCAAATTATCGGTGAGCGGGTACCAGCTACCTTCATTGTCATACCATAATCCGCCTGAGGGTGCTGCCGCATATAAAATATCAGAATTGGTGGGATGAAACGCAACACCGTTTACTCTTCCCATGCCGTTAGGCTGTGAAGTAGAATTGGAGGGTAGGGATGTAGGCCCTACCAATAACCAGTTTGCAGTAATTTGTTCAGGATATTGTTGCTTGAATTTGAAGTATTCCTGTGTAACTAAGTCTGGTTTTGGCAAATTGCCATAAGCATCTATTCTCCCTTGGTTTATATATTCCCATCTTTTGAATTGTTTATACATACTTCCTTTGTGAACAGGGCGATTTTCCCAGTATTTATAAAATGCCGCCTGGGTTTTGTAGAAATTGATATTTCGGTTTTGCATCATTTCCTGCCAGTAAGGATAATTTGTAGTGTCGCCCGATTCGCGTGTGGCAAATTGTTGGGAAAATGATTTGATATCCAAACAAAATATGAAAAAAGAAACTAAAAGAAGTAAATTTGATTTCATTTTTATGGATTTTAATTTATTTAATAAAAATTCATTTAAGGTGTTATCATACTGATGAAATTTGCTGCATTATTATCAATTATCGTCATATCGGCGCTGTCAACGAAGCCATCGCCGTTGATGTCGGAGAAAATGTAGCCCATCATGAAGTTGGACGCATCGTTGTCAACAGGGGTCATGTCGCCGCTGTCAACAAAGCCGTCCTGGTTTACGTCGCCACCATAAATTATAAAGTTCCCTGAAATGTTTTTCAGGTTACTGCCAAAGGCTTTTGAGGCATTGTCTGTAAAGTTGTAGCTGATAGTGTTTTCCACAAAAGATATTGGAGAAGCAGTCCATGTTTCAATGCTGTTTCGATGTCGAACTGCCAGGTAATAGCTATTGTTGAATGAGCTTGCGATATTACAGCTTACCGAGCCATCGGTTTGAAGGTTTAATCCTGATATAGTATGTAATAAAGCAAAGGGTGAGGTGCCTGCATGAATATCAATGTTCACCTGGTCGGCGATTTCGCCTGTAAAATGGTCGCCTGATTCATCCTGAGCCTTGTTCATTCCACCAGAACCATTATATAGTCCTTCGAGGTAAAGTGTAATTTGTAAGTTTTTAAAAGAAGGTGGCAGAACAGTTATTGTATAATCTTCAGTTTCGCCATATTGAACTAATGTGCAGGCATCGGTTGAATTTAACTTTGGAGAAAAGGAACAACGCACTCTCATTTTCCTTTCACCTATGAATCCTTCATCTAAGGGTACATTTAAAGGGAAAGTATATGATGATATTTTTTCTGTAGGGTTGCAAATAATTTCTCCGTCATCATCAAAATCCTTATCATCATTCCAATCAACCCAAACTGCTATATATTCATTATTGGCACTACCCGTTTGTACTGTCATATTGTAAGAAAGACCCGCTTCAAGTGAAGTTGTAAATTGAGATGAAGGATATTTTATATAACCATTTACATTGCCATTGCAACCTGATGATGTGTTTGATAATGTATTAAGAATTACATTATCAATCAGGTCGCCTCCAAACATACTGCAACCACCTGATACCGTTGGAATGCACCATGGATTCAGACTTATTGATGAAGAATCGGAAGAATATCCGTCATTGGTACTTCCTGTCAATTCTGGAAAAATGTTATTTTGCCATGATGAGTTTAACATTGAATAGCCATCGGCAGTACTTCCTGACAAATTCGGGAAGAAAATATTGGAATAAGAAGATTCAGTTGATGAATAACCATCGCCTGTGCTTCCATTTAAATTGGTGTAAATTGTTGTTAAAAAAGCAGAAGAATTCATGTTGTAGCCATCGCCTGTGCTTCCTAAAAAATTTGGTAAAATGTTATTATTGTGTGTAAATGACGAAAGGTGATAGCCATCGCCTGTGCTTCCAGTTAGATTGGGATAGAATGAAGTAAATATTTGTGAAGAAGCAAGATGATAGCCATCGCCTGTGCTGCCAGTTAGATTGGGATAAAATGAAGTAAATATTTGTGAAGAAGCAAGGTGATAGCCATCGCCGGAGCTTCCTGTGAATGAAGGATGTATTGAAGTTAAAAATGAATTATCTACTTTTGAATAGCCATCGCCTGTGCTGCCGGAAAAAGATGGGGTGAATGGAGAAATAAATGAATTATCCTGTTCATTGTATCCGTCAGCAATTCCGCCATTGTAAATATTTATATCGAGGATAGTGATAGTGTAATCTTCAGTTTCGCCATAAGTAGCAGCCGTACACGAATTTGAAGCTGAAAGATTAAGGTCCCAATTACATCTTATCCGCAGCCTGCGTTCGCCCGAAATCCCATTTTGTTCAGGAATTGTAGTACTCCCACTAAAATAAGAACCTTTTGTGGCTGATGAATAAATAAACTCTCCCGAATCATCAAAGTCGCCATCATTGTTATAATCAATCCACATGGCAAAATATTGCTGGTAAGTAGGTCCTGAAGACATATTGAAAGATATGCTTTCGCCTTTGATAACAGTGCTTGTGAAAGATGTGATAGGATAGTTGATATAGCCGTTTATATTTCCATTGCATCCGGAAGTATTGTTTTGCATGGTTCCAAAGGCGAATGATGAAATATAATCAGAAGCACATCCTGTTGACATAGCAGGTATGCAGTATGAAGGCTGAGCTTTTATTTCTTTGAAAAAGAAAATAAATGCACATAGCCACAAAAAGATGTACAATCGTTTCATAATAAGTTATTTTATGAAGAAGTACAAATTATGGCATTGTACGGACAAGACGACAACCTATTCCAGGCGCTCTTGACGAAGATAGATTTAAACTACAATTATAAGTTCTGTCAGAAACCTGCAAAAATGCATAATTTGTACCATAAGCACCACCCCTGTCTCCCATACCAGCTTTTCCTGTAACACCTATAGTGCCACCGTAAGCCGTTGAGGCATTTGCATTAAGATTGTTACCGCCCATTCCTGGCCAGAAATCAGTATTTGCATCACCAGAAGAGTTTAAACTTCCGTCTCCGTTTAAACCTGTAAAGGTGTAACCGGCATTGCAGCCACTACTTACAGCAACTTCCAATACATTACCACTCATCTCCATCACTCCGTAATAGGTTGAACCTGTTTCCTGGCGGGTATGATTTGGCGAACTGTAAGCAAAAATTCCACAACGAATAGGTCCGTTATACATAGTAGCCTGATACAAGGCATTTCCGGTTCCGGTACCAAAGGATATAAGAGAAATACTTTCCGTGGCTGTTCCATAATTTATAATTGAATAGATTGAATTGAATAACGAAGTATTTCCCCAAACATATTCTCCATTTATTGCAGGATGAGTTCCTCTACATGCTTTTTCATATTCCAGTTCAGTCATTGGTCGTAAGCCAGCCCAATCGGCATAAGCCGCCAAATCCGGATAATATATATAGTTTAAAGGCAGATTTTGATTATCATCGTCTTCGTTATAAGAAGCATCATGATCGCCATCGCAGTAAAATGTAACAGGACCTGTTGCAGGTATTGTGCTACTGCAGCAAATACCATTTTTGACACTTGGGGAGGATGAATTTGCCATTACAAAAACACTTGTAATACTGGTACCGGAAATGTCTGTTGCAATTCTTGATTGTTGCTGTGTTCGGGTTAATAGGTTCAGAAAATCACGGTATTGTTCCTGGCTCATTTCATATTTCATTATGTAAAAGGCATTAAACCCTTTTGGGTAAGCTGCCGGAATTGTAAAAGTACTGCCCGTAGCCTGTTCACCTACTTTTCCTGAACTTGTATAGTAATTCCCATCAGTAGTGGCGGAAGTGCAGTTAATGGCATTTTCAGAAGTTATATTCCAAGGATCAGTATCTGCGCTGCCTTGTTTATAGCAATAGGCAGCAGTTCCGTTATCTCCTGCCTGGAATGCTCCTTGTGGAACATACACCATTTCAGTACCTAAAACTTTAATGTCAATGTCCACATCGTCGGGCAATCCATTTGATGAATAATTCCAACGGAGCTGAATATCGGTATAGCTTACGTTTCCAGAGCCTGCAAGAGATTTATAGATAAATACACCTAATCCGTCGGGTGAGGGGGTAATGGTACATCCTGCGGGTGCTGTATAATTTGCAGGGTTTGTACTAAGTATGGCATGACGCCATTCGGTTGAAAGAGATTTGAATTTAATGAAAACCCAAGCTGCATCCCAATTTGAGGGACCATAATCAAGCCTCCAGGAATTATCCCAGCTAATATCGAATTGTACCATAATGTAGTCCGAAGCAGGGTTTTGTCCTGTGAGAGATACATTTGAAATTGTTAAATTGTTTGCTTTACTTCCGAGAATCACCAGAAACAAAACTAAAATTAATACTAATTTTTTCATAATTTATTTTATTTAATGAAGCTATATTTTTAATATTATATATATTATTAAATATTTAATAAGTTTTTATCAAATTGAATGATGACAAAATTAAAATAATATATTTACAATTTTAATTTTATTTTTTATTTTTATGTTTTATTAATTTTTTATTTTTTAGTCTGAAAATTTATCCAAATTTATCGGGGTAATTTTCATCAAAATCTTACCATGGTTGATATTTAAAATAAATTAGTTTTTATGAATTTTATTCTTTTCAAAAAACTGTAAAGCGCTTAATAAATGAATTTTACTTATTTTAATTAATACTTAACAACTTAAGAATAATTGCTGGAACTCGAAAATTTAATCGGATTTTTATTTAATTGATACCTTGCTTATTAACGGAAACTTTCCAAAATTAATCAGATAGTTTTTAAAATGCAAAAAAAAGGTGTCCGGATTCAAGAATCCGGACACCTTTTTCCTATTCAATTAAAGCCATTAAAAATGGAATCATCTAAGGAAACATAGCAGAAACAAAATTTGCCGCATTATTGTCTATTATCGTCATGTCAGCACTGTCAACGAAGCCGTCACCGTTGATGTCAGTGGCGAGGTAGCCCATAGCAAAATTGGTGGCATCATTGTCAACCGGGGTCATATCGCCACTGTCAACAAATCCGTCCTGGTTTGCATCGCCACCATAGATTACGAAGGTTCCTGAAACATCTTTTAAATTGCTACCATAGGCTTTCGAAACATTATCTGTAAAATTATAGTTTGCTGTTCCGCCTGAAAAAGAAACGGGGGTTGCCGACCAGGTTTCAATGCTGTTATGATGTTTTACGATTAAATAATATGAAGAAGAGTAGTTTTTGGGAAACGCTGCCGTAAAATGTCCTGTCGTGTCAATATTCACACTGTCTATGGTATATAGTACCGAATAAGGAGATGTATTTTGTGCAATTTCAACAGTAATCTGGTCGGCTATTTTTCCCGGAAACTTATTACCACTATTGTCCTGTACTTTATGCATGGACGTACCATTTGGATTTACCAGTCCTTCGAGCAGTATCGTACCATGCACAAAATTTACATTTTCGGCATAGGCATGAATACATAAGTCCCACATATAGTCAGGATTGGCAGCAAGCTGGTACCATGAACCAGGATTTCCTGTATCGCTTACCCAGTGAACTCCTGTTTGTATTGTAGGTGCTGAATAATCTGAAACTGCACATTCTATTGGGATAGGATAGTTGTAACCAGGGGTGTAATATTTAACTTTTATATAAAAATCATTGCCCTGATTGATGTTTAGGGCTGAAGAAAGATTGAAAGTATAATATCCCGGGAAGTCGTAAGTTTGTTCGGCTACGGTGTATAATAAATTTGATAGAACTCCTGTTGCTGGGTTGAAGTTGTCGTAAATTTCAAGTTTAAGACTCGCATTGCCAGAAGGTAAGTAAGTCCCGATACTTTTAATCTGCTGGTAATCACCTGCAATATATTTTACCAAACCATAACCTGTTGGAATATCGTAGCCCATGTCGGAACATTCGCCAAGCTCATCGTTTAAATAAATCTGAGAATTGCTGTTCAATTGAATACTTGTTGTCCATATTGCATTGTAATCCAATATACTTGCATCATTATATGAAATATAGAAAAAACCATTTTCGCCCCAGGATATGCCCCAACTATTTTTAATTATCCATGCACCGGTTCCTCCTGCCGTAGTTTTATTATCGTCCCATCCAACAATAGTTACAGCATGGTTAACTCCAGAAGTGCCATTGTAAAAATATGTTTTATCCGTTGAATTGTAGTAAGTACCGCTCCAGTAAAACATGGTGTAAACGGCTCCGTAATTGAGTAATATTTGTTTTATAATATTGACATTATTTGGCAGAAATCGTGCATTGGTAATAAAAGATACAGGGGTTAAACCTGTCAGGCAACTTTGTTCAATATCAAAATAAGGGTCGTCAGTTTCCTGAATGGCGCCTGCCCTTCGGGCAAAATAAGCCGTCGAAAGAAAATGGTTTCCTCCAAAACATGGTGTCCATTCAAAACCATGGCAATTCTTCAGATTGTTTTCCGAAAGATCAAATTCGCCCAATCCTAATTTTTTCCACCTCGATTCCACCGAACCCATTGTAGCAAATGCCCAACATGAGCCACAGTCTTCCTGATTTTTTACGGAAGTAAGCAAACCATTGGTTCTCATATCATAAACGGCAGGATAGTCCATTGCACCTTTGTTGTATTTTGCCATTAAGTTATCAAAATTGTTTTTTATAACGGGAGGAATGCCACCAAGGGTGTGCCCTTCAGAAGTTATTTTTGCTGGTTCGGATTTCCTTTTATCCTCGTTAAATTTAATAAAATCAGGATTTACAGGAGCTTTTTGAGGTGCAATCTGACTGAAAAGTTGTAGTTGACAGCTAAAAAACAAGATAAAAATAAAAAAGTGAGTTTTCATAGTTTAATCATTTAGCCAAAATTAATAAAAAATTTTGCACTAATGACAAATCATTATTTTTTTCACAATTAATCCAATCCTGCAAAAATAAACCCCGGCATGCAATGTTGAAACATCGAGGCTTTCGCCATTGCAAATAATGCTTCGTTTTATTATTCTTCCTGTTAAATCAAAAATACTTATTTTGTAAGGTGATGAATTAGCGTCAAATGAATTTTTGATGAAAATAATCTGGTTTGCAGGATTGGGATAAACGAAAAATCTTTCAGCAATGCCGGGCTTTTCGTCAACATCCATTTCGGAAGAAGAAACACCCTGATAAAAGGTAACTCCACCCGAATAATTTCCTGCTATCATTTCCGGGTATCCATCGCCGTTGAGGTCTTTAACCGTAACAGCATTTCTGCTGCCATTATTTATGAAAAGTAATGGATTTTCAACGAGTGTAAAAGTGCCCGACAGGTTGTTCGAAATATTATTGTAGTAAAAAATATTGCCAAATTCCGAGCCACAGAACAGACACATTTTTCCTTTTTTATCATGGAAAAAACAGGGTGTGGAAAATCCGTCGTACGATAACAGGGTATCCGTAACATCTACATTGCCTAAATTATCTGTAACGAAAGTGAAATAAGGCTGAGCTTGTGTTCCGGTATTTTGGTAAAAACTGATGGTACCGTCTTGTTTCCCAATAACAAGATCATTTAAACCGTCGCCGTTAAGGTCGAAAAACTGGGGGGCGCTGTAGCCCCCTACGTCAATGCCTGCAAAAAACATGTCTGCAATTTCGTATTGCGGCAACCCATTTTGTATTCCCGTATTTTTAAAAAATATTACATTTCCGGATGCATTTCCCAGTAATAAATCGGATTTCCCGTCGCCATCGAGGTCGGCAAAAGCAGGATATGCTGCCCTGATTTTTAATGATGAAATATTGCCTAAATCTTCAGTAATCAACTTGTAAACGGGAAGTTTTTCGCTGCCCGTGTTTTTGTAAAAGGCAAGTTGCGCATGGTAACGCGTAAAAAGACTTCCGTGTAACATCCAAGAAGAATCGAGAGTTCCATAGTTTCCGATAACCACATCGGTTAATCCATCGGCATCTATATCTTCAAAAACGGGGTAAGCTCCCGCTCCCGCATCTATCATATCTTTTTGCAGAAAATTTTTCCCTGATAAATAAAATTTAGGCAAAGTATTACTTCCATAATTATAATATAACCAGCAACTTTTTTTATTTTCAGCGTTATCAAAAGTGGGATCAAAAGGGGAAACAAAAAGGTCGTTAACATTATCATTATTTATATCGAGATAGGACGCGGCAGGAAATGAAATTAAATGCACTGCAGCAGGGGCAGGAAAAGCAGTATCTTGTGCTGTTATCAATGCAGAGTCGGTTGTCCCCCCGTTTTGGAGGGCTATCAATTGCGGATATCCCACATCTCCAATCAACAGGTCTTTCAGTCCGTCATCATTCAGGTCGAGGGTGAGCAGGGTAGAACCCGTATGTAAAAGGGGTATTGCGGGACGTGTATCCTGATTATAAGGGCATGGAACATTAAGAGTGAGTATATTACTTTCGGTACCTTCACGGAAAAACCCCCAGCATTTTTCATCCAGAACAAAATCGAGGCTATCGCAATTACCATATTTTTCCATGGAAATGTTTTTATGCAATTCCACGTACGATCCTAACCCGAAGAAAGTGAGGATATCAAGATCCCCATCCCCGTCAAGGTCATCAATCACAGGATAATCGGCTAATGTAACCAGCAGATTAACATACCCTCCGTATTGGTACGATAGCAAAAGAGGTGTTTCCAACCTGAAACGAGGCACACTGTCGGAAATATTTCTGAATACTTTTATTCCACCTGTTGTGTAGGTAAAAATATCGGCTTTTCCATCGCAGTTGAAATCACGAAGAAGTACCCATTCTTTCAGTTCAGGAAAATACTTAATGTATCCGGGCGCAAAACTGTACAATGGTACTCCCTGTGTTCCTTTGTTTACAAAAGGAAGAATACGGTTGCCATTTCTGTCGAATGCGAGCAGGTCGTTAAGGGTGTCGTCATCAAGATGAATGTTCCCTAACTGGCAGGAATTTATACCGCCAGCCCAGGGAAAGGTATAAGGACTGCCATCAGATTTTTGCACTACAACCGTATCGTTTCGTACAAAACCGAAATCGTGGTACTGCTGTGCCTGCAAAACCATGGGTATAAAAAAAGCAAAAAAAAGCTGAAAAATAACGAGTAACGTATTTTTAATCATAGCAGGTAAATGTAAACAAATTTTAATTTGTAATAAGTATTTTTATTCACCCTGAAAGGGAAAGGCATTTTAATAGAAAATATTTCCCAAAAACAGTAACCTTAGCATAATTTTCCTAAATTTTCATTTTAATGTTAAAAAACAACAAATTACACAATCTGAAAACTATTTATGTTATTTTTGCACCCCATGAAAAATGGGAACGTATTTATTGAGAATGAACTAATATCATTGCATATTGTTTTAAAAGCCATGTGTTTTTCAAAAAGGATTCTTTTATTGACGGTATTTCTGTTCCTGGTATTTTTTAATATTCGGGCACAGGATACGGTTAAGATAATGTATTATAATGTGCTAAATTATACTACTGCTAAAAACCAGTGGTTTCGTACGATTTTTGATTATTACCATCCTGACATAATGGTTCTGAGTGAAATGAATTCGGATGCTGATGCCGTTTCTATATTAAATCAGGTAATAAACCGTAATGGTGCAAACAACTATTCGAAGGCTGCATTTACCGATGGTCCTGATTCGGATAATGCCTTGTTTTATAATAATGAAAAAATTGGATTGTCGTTTCAGGATACCATTCAAACCGACTTGCGGCTGATTAACAGATATCACCTGTACCAACTTCCGGCAACCTCCGATTCAGTAATTTTTGATTGTTTTGGTACCCATTTAAAATCATCGAATGGTCCGTTTAATGAGCAAAAAAGGTATTTGGAATGTCTTGCTTTTAAAAATTATCTTGAAACGCAAACTACGGGGGAAAATATATTGTTTGGGGGTGATTTTAATTTTTACAGTTCATCGGAACCTGCTTATACCTTGCTCACAACTACCGGAAACTTCTTGCTGAATGATCCCGTAAACCGTCCCGGCAACTGGGACGACAATGCAGCTTTTGCCGACGTACATACGCAAAGTACACGTGTACGTGCTTTTGGTGGTGGAGCCACAAGCGGAATGGACAGTCGTTTCGATTTTATTCTTCTCTCTTCGGGTTTGATGACACAAACCTCATCTGTTCATTATATTCCTGATAGTTATTATCCCTTGGGAAACGACGGATTGCATTTTAATGATTCTCTGCTCCGGTTACCTCTTTCTGCAACTGTTCCCGACAGTGTAACTTATGCTCTTTACAATTTATCCGACCATTTGCCGGTGGTGTTGAAAATAAAAGTTAACTCAACAATAGCCACGGGAAACACCCTGAATTTTTGCGGTTTTCCAGGAAATGGGTATGTTGCTACTCCTGTTGCAGCTTTTACCATAGAGGTACGGAATGCCGCAAATCAAGTCAACACGGCTTTTTCAGGTACTGTTACCCTTGCCCTTTCAGAAGGCAATGGTACGATGACGGGCACTTTATCAAAACAGGTAGTAAATGGGATAGCTACATTTAATGATATTCAGTTCAGCACCATAGGCAATTACAGGATTGCAGCTTCTACGGTAAACGCAACAGCCGATACCTCTTCAGTTATTAAAATAATACCGGTACCCCAACCCGAAATGCAGGAATTAGTAATTCCCCGTTTTATGGGATGCAAAACAGCTTCCTCTGCAAATACAGCTCGAACACCGGTAGCTTTTTGTATTAGCTTGAATAATTTATCTCCCAACACTATGTACAATTTAAAAGCGGGCTTGGCACTTGTTAGCGAAGCCGCAACCATTTTTGGTGCAGGTAATGTGTGGAATGGTACTTTTTCTTCTCAAACAATCACTAATGCATTTATTACAGATAATCAGGGATCAAGTGGTCCATTGTGGATTTTTATTCAACCTACGGGTAATGGTACCCGCTTTGATGCGGGACAAGTACACAACCTGAGAATAGCTTATTACACAGGTTCCGTAGCTCCCGGGTCTCCTCTTTTTGTAGGTGAAAAAACCATAACAGCACTCGATATTGCACCAACAGCCCGTACTACTTTCGCAAACGACGACGGTGCTTTTATAAAAGGTTCGGCTGATGTTTCGGCAAACGGAAAATATGTTTTGCTTTTTAATAATGTTTCGGGAACCGGAGACCCGGTGTTTGCCTACCAGATACGAAATGCCATTCCTACCAGTGCTATACAAACGGGACTTCCTTCAATAATTAACGACGTTTACATGCAAAGCGGTACCAGCAATACGGGTGACTATTCTGCCGTAATTCCAATCGGCGCTAATAATCCGCAGGGAATACGCCGGATTGAAGCCAGAAATGCAGATAACACCATTTATGCATACAATACTGATGATGACGGAATTTGGTCGTCGGGTGCAAATACCACAACCATTGCACGCAAAAATGTTGCAACTATTACACTTGCAGACGCTCCGCTTATTCCGGTAAAAACACTTAATTTGAAGCTTTTTATCGAAGGGCTTTATAATGAAAACGGAACGATGAACTGTGCACGTAACGAAAATAATTTTCAGTATGCCAACAATATTGCCGATAAAATTACGGTAAATCTTCACGATGAAATTTTACCATATTCCCCGGTTTTTAGTGCTTCCGATGTTTCCTTATTATCTGATGGAAACGCTACAGTACAATTTCCTGTTTCTTTTTCAAATAGTTATTACATAAGCGTCGCTCAAAGGAACAGCATTACCACATGGTCTGCTACCCCTGTTTCCATGGAAGCAGTAACCACCTTTTATGACTTTACTACCGCTGTTACCAATGCGTATGGTGATAATCTTAAACATGCTGGAAGTAATTTTTTGATTTTTAGCGGAGACATTAACCAGGACGGATTTGTGGATTCCGCTGATATGTCCTTACTCGGTAATGATGCTACCAATTTTATTATGGGCTATCTTGCAACTGACATCAACGGCGACGGCTTCGTTGACAGTGCTGATATGACCATAGTTGATGACAACGCCGGAAATTTTGTTTCGAGTATTACTCCTTGAAAACACCTTGTTTTATAGTATTTCCTCAATAGTAAAACCAAGTTTTAATAACTGTTCCGGCTTGAGAATTTTTCTGAGCTTTTCTTCATCTATGAAAGATAATAAAGCGTTTGCTTCGAAGATGGATATTTCCTCCGTTTTCATAACACGGGCAAGTTGTGATGCTTGGTGATAACCAATGTAGGGGATTAAAGCCGCGGTGATAGCCGGACTCAAAAATAACTTGTTTTCGGCGACAAGGGGAAGCACTTCCAGCCCGTCGAATAAATTGTTTTTTAAAGTTGTATTGCAAGCAATAAGGAGTTTCAGGCTGTCGAGCAGGGCATGACCAATAACAGGAATGTAAGCATTCAGTTCAAGACAACCTTGCGCGCACAACGAAGTAATCAATACATCGTTGGCATAAATTTTATGTGCGGCACTGATAGTGAATTCCGGGATTACAGGGTTAATTTTCCCGGGCATAATAGAACTCCCAACCTGGCGGTTGGGAATGCGGATTTCGTTTTGTGAAACAATATCTGCTGCAAGAAGCCGAAGGTCGGAAACAATTTTTTCAAGGTTAACGGCATGGGCTTTCAGGATGGCATGAATTTCGACAAAGATATCAAGATTGCTTGTGGCATCGGCAAGATTTTCGCTACGGGTTACCGGTAATCCCGTGATTATTTGAAGGGTTTGTACCACATCCCTGATAAAAAACCGTGGTACTGCAACGCCCGTTCCGATGGCACTTCCTCCCAAGTTAACCACTTTTATCCTTTCAAAACATTTGGAAATCCTCCACCAGTCGCGCGAAAATGCTTCACTGTACGTTCCGAAAAGTTTGCCATACGATGTTGGAACCGCTTCCTGCATTTGGGTGTACCCTGTACGAAGAGTGTTTCTGTACCTGTTTTCAAGTGTTTCGATGCTATTACGGCTTTGATTAATAGAACCTTCCAAGTCATTGAGCAAAAGCATAATCGCAAGTTTCAGCGAAGTGGGAATTACATCGTTGGTACTTTGAAAAATATTGACATGCTCAATAGGGTCAATAAGCTCGTAATTTCCGGGTTTATTACCCAGTTTTAGCAAAGAGGCATTAGCAATAATCTCATTTATATTCATATTGATGCTTGTTCCTGCACCTCCGTTTACCGCAGGAACTATAAAATTGTCAAAATATTTCCCCTCGCTTATTTCGCCGGCAACAGCAATCAAAACATCGAGATGCTCTTCCTTCATCAGTTTGAGCTGGGGAGGGAGTTCTCCATATTTTTCTTTCAGCGCCTGGAAAAAATTTTTGCAACTCAGGTAACAGGCTAATTTTACTAAACCAACAGCCTTGTACCATTCTGGAAAAAAAGGAGTTGTGTCAGGGAAATTTTCTTTTGCCCGTAAAGAATGAATTCCGTACAAAACTGCATCAGGAATTTCTTTTGTTCCTATGTAATCTTTTTCTATACGCATAGCGCTTTCTTTGTTGGGTAAAAGTACAAAAACATTCTATTTCCCGATTTATTTTGCATTTGGAATTGTCTGTAAAAATTTCGTAGGTTTGGAAAATAAAAATTAAGTGATTTATCGTCTCAAACCTGAATGTTTGTACAACCATTTTTATTAAAAACTGCCGAATATCTCATTGATAATTACGGAAATAATATTAGTAACCTTTGTGTCGTTTTCCCCAACCGCAGAGCGGGATTGTTTTTGCAAAAATACCTTGGTCGAAAACTAAAAGAAACCATTTTTTTACCTTCGGTTTTTTCTTCCGGCGACTTCATGATGAAAATGGCGGATTGCCGCCTGGTTGACCCTATTGCTCTGCTTTTTGAACTGTATGCTGTACATTGTTCGATAGAAAAAGAAAACGCATCGGCATTCGACGATTTTATGAGTTGGGCGCAACTGATGCTCAACGACTTTAATGAGGCAGACATGTATATGGTACAAACCACCGATTTATTCGGATATCTTACCGAAGCCAAAGCTCTGAAATTGTGGAATCCGGAAGGTATTGCTCTTACTGAATTCGAAATCCGGTACTTAAGGCTTTATAATTCTTTGCAAACCTATTACACTTCGCTTGCTGAGCGGTTACAACAAAAAAATCTGGCATACGAAGGGCTGGCATACCGCCGCGCCGCCGAAAATATGCCTCTGAAAGTTCAAACTTTACCTTGGGAAAAAGTTGTTTTTGCTGGTTTCAATGCACTCACGAAAGCCGAAGAGGCAATTATCGAAATGCTGGTTGACCAAAAAAAAGGAGAACTTTTATGGGATTCGGACGTCTATTACACTGCTAATCCCATGCAGGAAGCTGGGAAATTTATCAGGGATTATCGTCTGAAGTGGAATGACCATGTATTTCGTTGGGAAGAAAATTTTCTTTCGGCTTTACCGAAGAAAATACAACTTATTGGTGTCCCTAATACTATAGGTCAGACTAAAATTGCAGGCGCGCTACTGCAAAACCTGCCCGACCTGCCTGAAGAAGTTGAGAACACTGCCGTGGTTCTTGCCGACGAAAGCCTGCTCGTTCCCGTTTTAAACTCTATTCCGCAAAACATCAAAAAATGCAATGTTACCATGGGTTTCCCATTGAAACTTACCTCTTTATATAATTTGTTGGATAGCATCTTTACTCTTCACGAAAATACGTCTATATATACAAATAAAAATAAAGATAATTTATTTCCGCAATATGGCGATAAATATTATTATCGTGATGTGCTAAAAGTACTTCTACATCCGTATATCAGGCAAATTATTGAAGTTATGGGAAGAGAAGATGTTCTGTTTTCCGCACAGCCGGTTTTGGATGAAAATAAAGTGTTTTTTGCGGCTGCAGATGTTTATAAATTGTTCACTAAAACCCATTTTAAAAACCTCGATATTTTATTGCCTGTTTTTGACCCATGGAATGATAATGCCGGAACTGCATTGTTAAACCTGCAAAAAATAATTGATAACCTGAGAGTGGCATTAAAAAACTCTCAATCGGAAGATAAAGCTGTATCTATTGAAAATGAGTTTCTTTTTGCTTTTGCAAAATTAATAAAACGACTAAAAACCCTTCTGGAAAATTACGGAACGCTTTCAGTTGCCACATTGCACAAGTTTTTCAATCAGCTTTCCGGAACCACAAGCCTGCCATTTTACGGCGAACCTCTTTCGGGAGTGCAATTGATGGGTATGCTCGAAACGCGGAACCTCGACTTTAAAAATATTATTCTGCTTTCGGCAAATGAAAATACGTTACCTTCCGGAAAAACAACCCATTCATTCATCCCCTATGACATCCGGAAAGAATTCGGTTTGCCTACCTACCACGACCGTAATGCTATTTTCGCCTACCATTTTTACAGACTTTTACAACGGGCTGAAAATATTTATTTGGTTTACAATACACAATCAGATGAATTGGGTGGAGGAGAAAAAAGTCGCTTCCTGCAACAGCTCCTGCAGGAGTTACCCGTAAAAAATCCGGAAGTGCAAATACACGAAACCATCGTTTCGCAGCCATTGGGTAGCGATACGACAAATTATTCAATCCAGGTGGCTAAGAACCGTTTTGTTTCCGACCGGCTGCTCGACATGGCAAAATCGGGTTTTTCTCCTTCTTCTTTAAGCGCTTATATCACATGTTCGCTCCGATTTTTCTACCAGGAAGTCATCCGTCTCGGTGAGCCCGAAAAGGTGGATGAAACTATTGATGCGGCTACATTTGGAAAAATTGTCCACGCATCGGTTGGAGCTTTGCTGGGTAATTATACAGGTAAACCATTACAAACGGAGTTTATTACAAGAGAAATACCCGGAGTGGAAGATGTGGTAAACCGGAAATTTGCAAGTATTTACAAAAGCAATGACATCCGTTTGGGGAAAAATCTGTTAATGGCAAAAGTTGTTTGCCAGATGATTAAAAAGTACCTTTTGTATGAAAAAGAAGAAATAGAAATCCTTGGGAAAAAAGGAATACAGGTAGTAATTAACAAATTTGAACAAAAACTGCAATCCACTATCAGCGTGAACGGACTTGCTGTTCAACTCAAGGGCTTTGCCGACAGGGTAGACACGCTAAACGGCAAAATACGGATAACCGATTATAAGACAGGACAAGTTACCCCTGAAGAACTAAAAATCAATGAAATTGAACAAGTATTTACTGATCCCGGCTTTTCAAAAGCCCTGCAGTTGTTGATGTATGCATATTTGTACCATCTGCAATTTTCATTGGAAAATCCACCCGAAACCGGTATCCTTTCAATGCGTAATCTGAGTAAGGGATTTATAAAACTGAAGATACATGACGAACCGGAACTTAGCAAAGCTTCGTTAACCGTTTTTGAAGAATATTTGAACATATTGCTAAGTGAAATTTTTGATACTCAAGTCCCTTTTACACAAACAAAAGATATAAATAACTGCAAATATTGTAATTACAAATTAATTTGTAACCGGTAAAATAATAAAATAAGTTCTTATTGATTGAATATTTTTTTACATTTGTAATGCGGTTATATTTATATCCTTTGAAGGAAATTACCAACAGGAATACTGATATTTAACGATTAATAGTGAAGAAATGACAGAAAAACAAAAATTTAATATTCTGGTAGTTGACGACAGGCCTGAAAATCTGCTTACTCTCGAAAGCATACTCGAAAGCCCTGAACTCAACATTTACAAAGCCTCCTCCGGAAACGAAGCGCTCGGATTAATGCTTGAACAGGATTTTGCCCTTATACTTTTGGATGTTCAAATGCCGGGAATGGACGGTTTTGAAACCGCAGAACTGATGCGTAGCAGCGAAAGAACACGCAATATCCCTATCATTTTTGTAACAGCTATTAGTACCGAACGCAAACATATTTTTAAAGGATACGAAAAAGGTGCGGTAGATTACCTTTACAAACCACTTGATTTGGAAATTCTTAAAAGTAAAATCAACGCTTTTGTTGATTTTTTCAAACAACAGCGTGAACTTGAATTTACTACGAGACAACTGGAAAAAACGGTTTCAGAGTTGCACAAAGCCAAGGAAATTGCCGAAGAAGCCACCAAAGCCAAAAGTTCATTTCTGGCAAATATGAGCCATGAAATTCGTACTCCTCTCAATGGAATCATCGGAATGGCAGACCTGATTCTGATGGATAAATTAAATGATATTCAAACAGAAAGGGTGCATGACTTAAAAAATTCTGCAGAATCACTCCTCGAAATTATCAATGAAATACTCGACATATCAAAAATTGAAGCTGACAAACTTGACTTGGAAGAAATTGATTTCAGCCTCAGAAAGGTTGTGGAAAAAGCAGTCCAGTTGCTTTCGGTGAAATCATTTGAAAAAGAAATAGAACTTATTAGCCGCATTGCGCCCGATCTCCCTGATGTTTTTGTAGGCGATCCCTTGCGGATACGGCAGGTTTTGATCAATCTACTGGGGAATGCCATTAAATTTACCCACAAAGGACAGGTAAAAATAGATGTTTGCAAAAGGCAAACCCTGGGGAAAGCCATTGAAATAGAGTTTTCAGTAATAGATACCGGTATTGGAATTCCACAGGAAAATGTGGAAAACTTGTTTTTATCGTTCCGGCAAGCCGATTCGTCAACCACCAGAAATTATGGCGGAACAGGCTTAGGACTTACCATTTCCAAAAAAATTGTGGAAATGATGGGAGGAAGGCTTGAGGTGGAAAGTACCGTAGGTATAGGCAGTAGATTCTACTTCAGAGTGATACTGAATCAGGGGAAAATGGAAAGCCACGAAAACAAAAATATTTTAAACTATTTGGAAAACAAAAAAATACTTCTCCTCGACGATAATGCTGATGTACGGAATGTTGCTTCAGAAATTTTGGATTCCCTGAAAGTAGATCATAAAGAAGTCGCTTTAGCACCCGAAGCCCTGGAAGAATTGGTGCTGTCGTCCGGGAATAAAACCCGCTATGATATATTGTTAATTGATAGCCAAATGCCCAATATTGGTGTTTTTGATGTTCTCGAAATTTTTAAAAATGAAATCAATAAGGAGTATATTCCTGAAATGGTAATACTTACAACTAATAATTCTGCCGTTGATATCAACAGATTTCGCGAATTTGGTATCCGCAACTTTTTAAGTAAACCGTTACTTACTTCCGAAATGCTTCGTCTGTTCAACAGACTACTCAACCCGGATACGGTTACAGAAACTACTGCAGAATCTGTCGAAAAAAAGCCCGTTGCTTCAGGTAAAAACAGAATATCCATACTTATTGCAGAGGATCAACCAATTAATCGAAAAATTATTATTGGGTTGCTGCAAAAAAAAGATTGGGAGATTGTAATAGCCGAGAATGGAGAGGAAGCCCTTGAAAAAGTAAAACAACGACAATTCAACGTAATCCTGATGGACGTACAAATGCCTAAAATGGATGGGTTCGAATCCACGCAAAAAATACGGGAATACGAAAAAGCGTTGGGCATTCACACTCCCATTATTGCAATGACAGCTCACGCCATGAAAGGTGATAAAGAAAAATGCCTTGCTGCCGGTATGGATTACTACATTTCAAAACCGGTTGATTCGAAAGAACTCTTCGATATAATCGAAGTATCTGTACAATAACTTATCTATGGGTATTGTTGCATTTTATGACACAACATTATGACGAAAACACAACAAAAGGCAACCGGCGGTGGAAAGCCCCGGAAAATATTATTTTTTGAGCCATCCCTCCATATAGGTGTGGGGAAAGGTTTGTTTATCTGGTTTCTGCTTATTTCATTCATACCCTTGGCTACGGTTAGCTACATCAACTATATGAATGCGTTTAAGGGACTTACTATCGTAGCTGAAAAATCACTGGTTACCACTTCCAAACTCAGGGCTGAAAACATCAATACCTTTTTTACCGAAGTTGAAAATTCGCTGTTGCTGCAAATAAAACTGGAGTCGAATGCCGACTTCTTTTCAAATTTATACAATGAGTTTGAAAAAAGCGGGAAACCTGCCGGTGTGTTTGTTACTTCTGATTCCTGGAATTCTCTTACCACCCAAAAAAGAAAAGAACTTGCCGAAGTCCGTGATATCAACGATTATTATGATTTCCTGTTTATTGATAAAGAAGGAAATATTCTCTTTTCTCTCAACTCTGATAATGCGTTAGGAAAAAATATAAACAATGGCACTTTGTCGCAAACCCTTTTTGCAAAAACCTGTAAAAAAATCCTTGCTAACGAGCAACCTGCTTTTTCCGATCTTGAAAAGAAAGAAAACGCCACCATTTCCGGAATGCTGGGAAATATAATAAATGACCCGAACGGAAATGTGTTGGGAGTATTAGCCATTGAAATTACCATGGGGCAAATCAACAGGATCATTCAGGATGGAGTGGGTTTGGGCGAAACGGGTATAGCTTTCGTTATAGGCGAAGACAGGAAATTGCGTTCAGCTACACGTTTTGAAGGAGAAGATGTTATTCTTACCAAAACAATTAAAAACGAAAATGCCAAAAGATGGGAATATTCGTTGAAAAAGCTGCTTTATGGTGCCGATTTACGCAACGAACCTTATATTGACGGAAAGGTTTCGGCATATGCCAACAATGATAATATTTGGGTATATGGAATCATTCGTACCATAACCTCACTCGAAAAATTAGGTGTTCATTGGGCTGTTATTGAGGAAATCAATCATTCTGAATCGTTTGCAAATACCAAAGAACTGGCACGAACGGTAAAAATATCTATTTTTATTACTGTTTTTGTAGTTTTTATTATTGCTATTATTGTTACCAAACGATTTGTCAACCCGCTTAAAGAGTTGTCTGCCTGGGCAAAGCAGGTAGCCCGTGGAGAATTGGTTCAGAAAAACATACGTGCACCCCGCAACGAGGTGGGCGAAATGAAAGACAGTTTCAACCGTATGGTAAATTCTATTCTAAAAATAGCCCTGGTGAGTAAGGATATTGCTTTGGGAGATTTTGATAAAAAAGTGGAAATACACAGTGACCAGGATGTGTTAGCCATATACATGAACCAGATGATTGACAGCTTCCGCAGCGTTGTTGCGCAGGCTAATTCTATTGCAAAAGGGGATTTTTCTGCCAATATTTCGCCCCGCAGCGAACATGATACTCTCGGCATTGCATTATACGATATGACCCGTACTTTGCGCGACAATACCAAAACTCTTTACGAACAGGATTGGCTTAAAACCGGACTCAGCGAAATGAGCCAGCGGATGAGCGGGAAAAAAGACTATAACGAACTTGCCAACGAAATAATTTCATTCCTTGTACAATACAACAGTGCGCAATTAGGATTATTTTATAAAGCTTCTGAGAATAATACTCTTACTTTAGAAGCTACTTTTGCATTTTACGATAAAGACAATAAATACAAAAATATCAATTTCGGCGATGGTCTTGCCGGGCAAGTAGCCCGTGAAAAAAAAGCCCTCGATTATATTAATGAAAACGATAACCTTCCGACTCTCAACCTGGGAATAGGTGAAGTAATTCCTTCCTATTTTTATGCTGTTCCATTTAGCTATGAAAATGAACTTGCAGGGGTTATTCAATTGGGTTCGATGACAAGATTTACCGAATTGCAGATTGCTTTTCTCGATTCGTGCATGGAAAGAGTGGCTGTTGCAGTAAACGCCGCCCAATCCCATACCAAACTTCAGCAATTGTATCTTGAAACACAGGAGCAAAAGGAAAAACTACAGGTACAGCAGGAAGAACTCAGGCAAACCAACGAGGAACTGGAAGAACAAACCAAAGCCTTGCGCATTTCGGAGGAAACCCTGCAGGCACAGAAAGAAGAACTTAGTGTGGTAAACGAAGAACTGGAAGAACGTACACGCGCCCTTGAAAGAGAAAAAGATAAAATAAAAGTTAAAAACTCGGAACTGGAAAAAGCAGGACAGGAAATTGAAAAAAAAGCCCGCGATTTAGAACAGGCAAGCCGTTACAAATCGGAATTTCTGGCGAATATGAGCCATGAACTACGAACCCCTCTCAACAGCATCCTCGTTTTATCCCAATTAATCGCCGATAATTCCAAAAAAAATCTCGAAGAAAAACAAATTGAATTTGCCAAAACCATACATTCATCCGGCACCGACCTGCTGACACTGATTAATGAAATCCTTGACCTATCGAAAGTTGAAGCCGGTAAACTGGAATTGAACGTCGAAAAAATTTATATCGGCGACCTTGTAGTCCAACTTGAAAAAACTTTTAAGCCCGTAGCCACCAACAAAAAACTCGATTTTACCTGTACAATTGCTCCTGAAATTCCGGAAACAATAGAATCAGATTGGGTAAGAATACATCAGATTTTAAAGAATTTATTATCCAATTCGTTGAAATTTACAAATAAAGGTAAAGTATCTCTCGAAATCAGCCGACCTAATGCTTCACAAAAACTCAATAAGAAAGGTCTTACTCATCAAAATACCATAGCTTTTAGCGTTTCCGATACCGGTATCGGAATTCAGAACGACAAACTCAAACTGATTTTTGATGCCTTCCAGCAAGCTGATGGTACTACCAGCCGAAAATATGGAGGTACGGGTCTCGGACTCAGTATTTCAAAAAACTTTGCCGACCTTCTTGGCGGAGAAATAACGGTAGAAAGTAAAGAAGGTATGGGTACAATTTTTACACTTATTCTTCCCGAGAAATGCATATTGCCTCCAAAAGAAACTTCGGCTGCCCTTGTGAAAACTGAAGAAAAGGAAAAACCTGCCTCCGTTTTTTCTGAAATTGTTGTTGAAAAAGAAATTAAAGAAGGTAAGCCGCAACTTCCAGAAGTCCATGACGATAAAAGCACTATACGGAAAGGGGATAAGGTGATGCTAATTATCGAGGACGACCTAAATTTTGCCCGGGTTCTTTACGATCTTGCTTCGGCAAAAGGATTCAAATGCCTTATCGCTCCTGACGGCGAAACCGGACTTCATTATGCAATTATTTACAAACCAAGCGCAATAACCCTTGATATCGGACTCCCGGGCATTAACGGATGGGAAGTAATGGATACCCTCAAATCGAGCTCCGAAACCCGCCATATCCCCGTTTATTTTATTTCTGCTTCCGATAAAAACGTCAAAGCGTTAAAAATGGGTGCAATAGGATACCTTACCAAACCTGTAAGCCTTGATCAGCTTAACAAAGCCTTCGAAAAAATCGAAAAATACATCTCCAACACTACAAAAAAATTGCTGATAATTGACGACGAAGCCATCATAAGAAAAAGCATTATTGAGTTGATAGGAAGCGAAGGTGTAGAAACTACTGCAGTAGAAAATGGCAATGAAGCTTTTGAAATACTTAAAAAAGAAACCTTTGATTGCATAATACTCGACTTGGGGCTAAAAGATATGTCGGGATTTGACCTGCTTGAACAAATCCGGAAACAGGACGAAATGGCAGAAATCCCGGTAATTGTATATACTGGTAAGGAACTTACCCATGAAGATGAAGAAAAACTGCAGAAATATGCTGACAGCATTATCATAAAAGGAGCCCGTTCTCCGGAAAGGTTACTTGCCGAAACAAGCCTTTTCCTGCATCGCATGGAAGCCAGCATGCCCGAAAAAAAACGGCAACTACTTAAGTTAGTACATGATAAAGATGCAGTTTTTAAGGGGAAAAAAATACTCATCGTGGATGATGACATGCGAAATGTTTTTGCTCTTACCAGCGTATTAGAGGCAAAGGAAATCAGAATTATGGTGGGGAAAAACGGAAAGGAAGGTATTGAAAAACTAAATGCGAACCCTGACGTTGACCTGGTGCTGATGGACATTATGATGCCGGAAATGGATGGCTACGAAGCCATGCGAACCATTCGCAAGGACAGTAAATTTCTTAAACTGCCAATTATCGCCCTCACCGCGAAAGCCATGAAAGATGACCGCGAAAAATGTATTGCCGCAGGTGCCAACGATTATATGACCAAACCCTTCGACACCGAAAAGCTGCTTAGCCTTTTGCGCGTGTGGTTGTATCACTGAAAACCATCCTTGTTTTCATGAACAAAGAATTACATAACGAAACACTCAATATTGAAATAAATCTTCTCCTCGAAGCTATTTACCAGCGTTACGGATTTGATTTCAGAAACTATTCCAAGGCACATCTCAAGCGTCGTCTGCTCCATCGCCTGGGACTGTCGGGACTGAACAATATTTCAGAAATGCAGGGGAAATTACTACATGAAGAAAATTTCATCCATACCCTTTTAAGCGATCTTTCCATCACGGTTACCGAGATGTTTCGTGATCCGGAATTTTATAAATCTGTGCGTAATCATGTTTTCCCTTCATTAAAAACCTATCCTTTTTTCCGGATATGGCATGCAGGCTGTTCCACCGGTGAAGAAGTGTATTCCATGGCAATAATGCTTATGGAAGAAGGTTTATACAACCGGGCGCAAATTTATGCTACTGATTTTAATCATAAGGCGCTGCAGGTTGCTAAAACAGGAGTGTATTCTGCGGAACATTGTAAAGAATATGGCAACAATTATCAGAAAGCCGGAGGGAAAAAAGATTTTTCCGATTATTATGCATCAACCTACAACTCCATCATCCTTGATAACGACTTAAAACGAAATATTGTTTTTGCTGAACATAACCTTGTAATTGACAGCGATTTTACCGAAGTAAACCTGATAGTATGCCGTAACGTGCTCATTTACTTTAATAGCAAATTGCAAAACGAGGTGCATCTGCTTTTCCTGAAAAGTTTAATTAAAGGAGGTTTTTTATGTCTTGGCTCTAAAGAATCAATACAGTTTTCCAAATCGGCTTCTTTTTTTACTGCAGTGGATGCAAACCAGAAAATTTACCAGAAAAAATATGCTGTTTCAGATTAATCCTGTACGATGAAATATAAAGCAGTGGTTATCGGTTCTTCAGCAGGGGGGCTGGATGCACTTAAAGTTTTACTTACCACTTTACCTGCAACATTCAGGCTACCGATACTTATCGTACAACACCAAAGTCCGCATTCGAATAATTTTTTATCACGTTACCTTGATGAAATAGCGATGGTTAAGGTGAAAGAAGCCGATGAAAAAGAAAAAATAAACCCCGGAATAGTGTACCTGGCACCGCCAAATTACCATATGCTGGTGGAAGATGACGAAACCATTTCCCTTTCGGTGGAGGAAAAGGTTAACTATGCCCGTCCTTCTATTGATGTATTGTTCGAATCGGCTGCTTATGTATTCAAAAGTTCACTCATCGGTATCGTTTTAACCGGAGCCAACAACGACGGTAGCCTGGGGCTGAAAACCGTTAAAGACTTTGGCGGGCTTACAATAGTTCAGGATCCGGCTACTGCTTATGTAGATACTATGCCCCGTTCTGCCATCAACTCCACTTCCGTTGACCACATTTTGCCCCTCGAACAGATAGGAAACCTGTTGGTAAAACTTTCGGCAGTGAGGGGCTGAATAATTGCCCGGAATCACTCCCGCTTTAAGAGAATCTACTTTTGTATCCGTTTCGGCATGGTAACAAAATGTCCAGCCGTTTTACACATAATCCTACTGTCCCGGTGGAAGGTTTTTATAAAAGACTCATGAGTAGATATATATTCAGGTAACTGACGATCAGACCTATTACCAGTAACAAGCCTTTTAAAAATGTTGAATTGGCATATTTTCCCATCACCTTACGTGAAGAAGTAAGGTAAATCTGCAGAAAAATAGTAAAAGGCAATTGTATACTCAGTACCATTTGCGAGATAATTAACCCTTTATATGGATTGCTGATAATAAAAATGATAAGCAATGCCGAGAACAACGAAACAAACACGCCCGACCGGCTGTGGTTGTCTTTTATGTCGTAGGGTTCGCTGAAAAATCCCGAAAAAATGCTGCCGCCTGCCATACCGGAAGTTACACTGGAAGCCAACCCCGAAAAAAGCAAGGCAACGGCAAAAATAACGACAGCAATATTGCCCAAAAGTGGCTTTAACATGGCATTGGCTTGCTGCAGTTCGGTAACCTGCAATTTGTGTTGGAAAAACGTGGTTGCAGCCATCAGTATCATGGCACTATTTATTGCCCATCCTACCACCATGGAAAAGAGTGTATCGGCAAATTCGTACTTCAGTTGTTTATTTTTAATGCTTTCGTCATGCAGATTCCATTGACGGCTTTGGATCACTTCCGAGTGGAGAAACAGATTGTGAGGCATAACCACGGCTCCCAGTACACTCATCACGATGATAATGGAGCCATCAGGTATGGTAGGTGTAATCCATCCGGCTATCGCTTCTTTCCAGGAAATGTCCACCAGTGTCAGTTCATAAATAAATGACAATCCGATGACAGATACAAACCCAATAATGAATTTTTCGAGTCGGCGGTACGAATTGCTGAACAACAGCCATACGACAATACTAAAAACAATAACCGCCCCGATTTTTACAGGGATGCCAAAAAGCATATTAAGCGCAATGGCTCCGCCCAAAATTTCGGCAAGAGAAGTTGTTGTGGAAGCCATCATAGCCGATATAAGTACCGAACGCGAAACCCAGCGAGGCGTGTACAGTGAAGCTGCTTCCGCAAGACAAAGTCCTGTGGCAATTCCCAAATGGGCAACATTATGCTGTAATACAATAAGCATTAATGTACTAAGCGTTACCATCCACAAAAGTGTGTACCCGTAACCGGATCCGGCAGCAATGTTCGATGCCCAGTTACCGGGGTCAATAAACCCCACGGTTACCAATAAACCCGGACCTATGTATTTAAAGATCTCAAGAGCTCCGTAAGCAGGCTTATGATCGGTACGGCGTAAATCCTTGAAAAATTTCAGCATATTTTTTTCAGTGCTTTGCAGGTTAAAAACAAATTTAACCTGGCTAAGTTCAGAAAAATTTTTGGACTTACTCTATAATTGCTGTTCTTCTGCTTTTCGTACCTTTGCAGACTTTATTCCAAGGCATGAATCTTAAAAAACATCTGAAGCATCCTGTGTTTTCCCTTATTAGCGAAGCAGCAGCCCAAAACGGCAACCCGGTGTTTGTAGTGGGTGGTTTTGTACGCGATATTTTGTTGCAACGCGAGTCGAAAGATATTGATATTGTGGTGGTGGGCGATGGGATAGCCCTTGCACGAAAAGTTGCCGAATTGGCAGGTAAGAATAAAAAAGTGAGTGTATATAAAAACTTTGGTACTGCCATGTTACATTATGACGAATGGCAGATTGAATTTGTAGGCGCACGAAAAGAATCCTATCGTACCGATTCCCGCAAACCGGAGGTGGAAAAAGGAACACTCAACGATGACCAGCAGCGTAGGGATTTTACTATAAATGCCCTGACTATAAGTTTGCAAAAAAGTACTTTTGGTAATTTGCTTGATCCTTTCGGAGGTATTGACGATTTAAAAAATAAAATCATCCGCACGCCTCTTTCTCCCGGAATCACATTTTCCGATGATCCTTTGCGTATGCTCAGGGCTATTCGTTTTGCCACACAACTAAGTTTTACCATTCACCCGGGAACCTACAATGCTATCAGAACCAATCAGCAGCGAATAAGCATACTTTCTCAAGAGCGGATTTCGGAAGAGATGAATAAAATAATTCTTTCACCGAAGCCGTCGGTAGGAATAAAAATGATGGATGAAACCGGTTTGCTCGAAATCGTTTTTCCGCAGTTTACGGCACTCAAAGGTGCTGAATTTATTGATGGCAAAGGACATAAGGATAATTTTTACCACACGTTGGAAGTCCTCGACACGTTGGCATTGCAAACCGATAATTTATGGTTACGTTGGGCAGCCCTGCTCCACGATATAGCCAAACCTTTGACAAAACGGTACGATACCACACTGGGCTGGACATTTCATGCCCACGAATTCAGGGGCGCCAAAATGGTTCCCGAAATTTTCCGGCAGATGAAACTCCCCCTGAATGAAAAAATGAAATACGTTCAGAAGCTGGTTCAGTTGCATTTGCGACCTATTGTGCTTTCGGAAGAAGAAGTTACTGATTCTGCAGTACGTCGTTTGCTGTTTGATGCCGGTGATGATATTGACGACCTGATGTTGCTTTGCGAAGCCGATATTACCTCTAAAAATCCGGAAAAAGTAAGACGTTATTTTGCCAATTTTGAAACTGTACGGCAGAAAATGAAGATTATCGAAGAAAAAGACCGCATAAGGAACTGGCAGCCGCCCATTACAGGAGAAATGATAATGGAAACCTTTGGATTAAAACCCTGCAAAGAGGTAGGAATCATTAAAGATGCCATTAAAAATTCCATTCTCGACGGAAAAATAGGCAATTCCTTTGAAGAAGCTCGTACACTGATGCTGGCTGAAGCCCAAAAATTAGGGCTAACGCCCTTAAAATAATGAAAAGTTTGTTTTCGACAACATTTTTTTTCGTAACTTTAAAACCGGATTTCTTGTATTTTTGGATGTTGAAATTTTTGAAAGGGAATGGCTATGAAAGCATACAAATTCAGAATGATATTAGAAGATCATGATGACTTTTTGAGGGATATTGAGATTTTACCCAATCAAACATTTGAAGATTTTCATAAAATCATATTATCCACTACCGGCTTAAACGGGCAGGAACTGGCTTCTTTTTACACCTGCAACAGCAATTGGCGCAAGCAAAAAGAAATTACCCTGATAGATATGAATGATGAACAGGATGTTGCAGATGAGGTGGAGGAAGATGAAAATATTCCCAAAAAACATCTTTACGTGATGAATGAATCCAAAATCAGGGATTTTATTGAAGATCCCCACCAACGCATCATCTACGAATACGATTTTTTCAATTTGAAAACTTTTTTTATTGAACTTTCGAAGATCATAACAGCCGACGAGCCGGAGTCCGCTTTTCCGCGTTGCGTAAAAAGTCAGGGAAATTTGCCTCAGAAACCGGTTCTTAAAACCGGCACCTCAGGCGATGAAGGAATGAACACCGAACTCTCCGATGAGGACATGGAAGACGATGCACTTTTCGGCGACGGCGACAACTTTGAAATAAGCCCCGATTTTTCAGAATTTAATGAGGGTTTTGAAGAACTCAAATTCTGACCGGCTGTTAGTGGTGATAGCAGGACCTACTGCTGTCGGGAAAACCCGTATTGCCATAGAAATAGCCCGCTTTTTTCATACCGAAATCCTTTCAGCCGATTCAAGGCAGTTTTACCGAGAGATGAAGATAGGAACGGCAGTTCCTACCGATAGTGAACTTTCGTTGGTGAAACACCATTTTATCGGTAACCTTTCTATCCACGAACCTTATAACGTATCCCGTTACGAAACCGATGCCCTTGCCTTGCTTGACCCGCTTTTTCTCCGGCATAATATTATTGTCATGGCAGGAGGCTCCGGATTATATATCAGGGCTGTTTGTGAAGGCATTGATGTACTGCCCGATCCCGACCCGACACTGAGAAACCGTTTAAAAAACATTTTTGCAAACGAAGGAATCCTCCCTTTGCAGCAGATGCTCGCCCAGCTCGATCCTGATTATTTTGCTATCGTTGATAAACAAAACCCGGTACGGCTGATGCGTGCCATTGAAGTTTGCGAAATGTCGGGTAAAACCTTTACAAAACTACGGCAACAGCAAACTCAGGTGCGCAAATTTTCTGTCCTGAAAATAGGAATTTTTCTGGAACGACATGTCCTCAACCAGCAGATCAATGCACGTGTTGACAGCATGATTGCGCAGGGACTCGTGGAAGAAGCCCGCTATTTATATCCTTTCCGGAATTGTAACGCCCTGAATACCGTAGGATATAGCGAACTATTTGCCTTTTTCGACGGAAAAATTTCATTAGAGCAGGCAATTATCAACATTAAAACCAACACCCGTCGGTATGCAAAACGCCAGATTACCTGGCTAAATAAAGAAAATAACCTGCATATTTTCAGCCCCGGACAAATTCCAGAAATTTTGCAGTGCATAAGTGAACACACAATTCATTCCTGATATATTTTTACAAAATAAATATTTATATATTTACACCGCTTTTGCACTCCGATGATTGCCGGGAAAATATTAATTAACTTATCAATCTATAAAATAAACAGTTATGAAAAAATCGTACGCATTTATTTTGGGACTGTTAGTTTGTCCCATGCTGCTTTTTGCCTCTTATGGGGTAAACGGTAAAAAAAACATTCCTCCCGTTAAAAAAGGAGGAGAATGGACTATCACTCAAACATTTCAGATAGTGGAAGACGCTTCCGGACTTGCCTGGGACGGAACTTCTCTATATTGTGGAATATACGGTTCAAATGGGAATAATATTTACCAGATTAATCCTTCCACAGGAAGTTATTCACTGGCTTTTACCGGTCCGCAGGAGGATGCTTACGGGCTTACTTTTGACGGAACCTATTTCTGGACTATCATCCAGCCTTCCAGTTCATCTCAGCCGGCAAAAGCTACACAGTTCGATTATTCGGGTAACCTTATCTCGCAATTTGACTTGCCGACGCATTACATGAGCGGAATCGCTTATGATAACGGAGATTTTTGGGTAGCAGCCTATTACCCTGATCCTTCGACGATATATAAAGTTAGTTCCAGCGGTGTCATTCAGCAGCAATTTACAGCTCCTGACAACCAACCTTGGGACGTTTGCGTAGAAGGCGATTATCTTTGGATAGCTGATTACTGGGGTAATCACCTGTATAAAGTAGCTAAAACCGATGGTAGCCTGCAGGAATCGCATGTTTCGGAAAGCACTGACCCGGCAGGCATAGTTTATGATGGACAGTATCTGTGGTATATAGATAATGGTACAGACTATCAGAATGATATGCTGTATAAAGTAGATCTTGGAGGAAGCGGAACCCCTGTTATTCACCTTCCGGCTATGGTGCATAATTATGGAAATATTACCGTTGGTGACAGTGCTACCTGGAATATGGTAATTGAAAATTCTGGAACAGGCGAACTTTTCGTTACCAACGTGGAAGTACAAAATGCCGTACCAATTTTTTATACTTACGCCTTTCCTGCCAATATCGCTCCGGGAGGTTCCATTACTATTCCAATAATCTATGCACCGACGGAACAATCAAGCCTGAACACGGTGATAGTGGTAAAATCCTCCGACCCGGTTACTCCTGAAGTTGAAGTGGAACTTACAGGTGAAGCCGTATACGACGGACCACATATCAGCATCAGCAATCCTATTCATAATTATGGTAATGTACGTGTTAATGCAATAACCCGATGGTTTGTAGAAGTGAATAACACGGGCAATCAACCCCTCGTAATCTCAGATATCAATATTTCCAGTGCTCAGTTTACATTAGATGAAAGCGTTAATTTTCCGATTACAGTTCCTATATTAGGTGAAAAAACCATCGGAATTTGGTTTAACCCAACCCAGACAATAACGTATGATGCACAGATGAATATTTTCAGTAATGACGTTCTCCAAAATCCGTTTGTGGTTGAACTGAGTGGAACAGGCGACGATAGCCCTTATCCGATAGGTGAAAAATTGTGGGAATATACTATTACCGGCGGCTTAGACAACAGTCCTAAAGCCATGATTTCCTTGCCTGATATCACCGGTGACGGAATTGATGATGTGATTGTAGGTTCTGAAGACTACGTAATCAGATGTTTAAATGGAAATTCATCCGGTCAGGCGGATGTAATCTGGGAATTTTCTATTTACTCCGGTGCTGTTTATCAGCAGGCTGACTTGAGTATAATTCCTGATATTGATGAAGATGGATATTCTGATGTGATAGTGGGTACCGTATGGGGCGATTGTTCTATCATTGCTCTTTCGGGGAAAACCGGAGCACAAATCTGGAAACATGATACACACGAATATGGCGATGGCGGCTGGGTTTACCAGGTTGACGCCAGCTTTGATTTTAATAACGATGGCACACGCGACGTTCTCGCATGTGCAGGAGATGATGGTAATGGTACGGGTCCAAATCGCGTTTATTGTCTTAATGGATTGAATGGTAATTCTATTTGGGAAAAGCCAACAAACGGACCGGCTTTTGCCGTTATTGGCATTGAAGATATCAATGGTGACGGGAAACCTGATGTGTTGGCTGGTGCTTCCGATGAAGACGAAATTCAAGGAACGGCTTATGCCATCAACGGTATCAATGGCGCGCTCCTATGGTCTTTTAATGTAAGCGGGAGCTCTGTTTGGGCATTAGTTCAATTGGATGATATTAACGGTGACAGTAAAAAGGATGTTGCCGTTGGAGATTTTTCAGGTCATTATTACTTGTTGAATTCTGCAAACGGAAATGTTTTATCACAGGGGAATATAGGGGTTCACATTATCTTACGCTTTCAGAAATTTGATGATGTTAACGGCGACGGACATCCCGATTTTGCCATTGCCCATAGTGGTTCACTTGCTGCTATGGTTGACGGGTTTACCGGAGATTTTTTGTGGACTTATGCTTTGCCCGACATGCCTTGGACTGTAGCCCGCATTGCCGACGTCAGCGGCGACCATATTAACGATGTGATTTATGGAACACTATACACAGATAATTTCGTATTTTATATTAACGGAGTGAATGGGGAAGAACTGAAATCTGTAACCATGCCTTCGGCAGTAGATGCTTTGACAACCATCCCCGACATAAACGGTGATTTTTCTATGGAAGTAGTCGCTGGCGGCAGAGAGGGCGAAGTTAAATGCCTTTCGGGCGGTTTAGATGGTTCGGTGGGTGTGCCCGAAAATCCGGAAATTAATATTAGCGAAGATTTTAGCATTTATCCAAATCCCGTTCATTCGCAAAGCGATATTTCTTTTTCAATAAATGAAAACGAAAGGGCTACTCTGAATTTGTATTCTGTAAATGGTAAAAAAGTAACAGTTTTGTTAGACGCAACCTTGGAAAAAGGAATTTACAATTTCAATTTTGATGCAAAGAATTTCTGTAATGGTATCTATATTGCCGAACTTATCAGAGGACAGGAAAAAATCACCCGGAAAATGATGATTTGTAGGTAAAAAAATAAAAAACTCCTCTGTACCATGGAGGAGTTTTTTTATTACTAATATCTTACAAAGTTACATCGTATTTGCTTTGCGTGTAAGTTTCGATTTAAGATTGCCGGCTTTATTTTTATGGATAATGGTTTTTTTAGCCAGTTTATCAATCATCGAAACCACCTTGGGCAAAATTTCCGAAGCTTCTGTTTTATTGGTGAGTGCACGAAATTTTCTTACTGCGTTTCGTACGGTGCGGGCATAATAACGGTTTTGAATACGACGCTTTTCGTTAGCACGAATTCTTTTTAATGCTGAAGTATGGTTTGCCATTTTAACAAAAATTTTGTAGCCCGTAGGGGACTCGAACCCCTGATTTCAAGAATGAAAATCTTGCGTCCTAACCAGCTAGACGAACGGGCCATGGTTAAGATTTGGGACTGCAAAGGTAGAATAATTATTTATTCGACCAAATATATGATTAAAAAATTTTAATTATCTAAAATACCTGAGTATTACTGCAAAATTTACAGGAGAAAACGTAGTAAAAAATATGTAAAAACCGGAAAAATAATATTGTTTTGTCGTGAAATAGGTTGACAAAAAAATAAATCATTATTCGTACAAGACTTTAATTTCCGATAGTATTTAATCAGAACTTATAAATCATTGCATTAATATTCATCCCTGCTCCAACAGATGCGAAAACAACGTTATCACCTTTATTTATTCTATGAGTTTTAAGCGAATTTGTTAAAATAAGGTTTAATAAAGTCGGAATAGTAGCTACGGATGAGTTGCCCAACCATGCAATCGTCATAGGCATGATGTTTTCGGGTAATTCAGCCACACCATACAAGCTGTACAGCCTTTTTAAAATTGCATCATCCATTTTTCCGTTAGCCTGGTGGATCAGCACTTTTTTAATTTCGCTGAGATGCGTCTTACTCTTCTCAAGGCAGTCTTTTATTGCCTGAGGCACCATTTCAAGAGCATATTGATACAACTTCCGACCGTTCATCTTTAAAAAAAGCTCATTTTTGTTTATATTGTCAGGCTTGTTTGATTTGCCCATATATAACATCTTGGAAAATAAGAATGTATCCGAACGTGTTTTATGTGCGAGTATTCCAATGGGTCTATCACTATTTTTTGCTTCAAGAACTGCTGCTCCGGCACCATCGGCATATAGCATACTGTCCCTGTCGTGTGGATCGGAAACCCGGGACAATATTTCTGCTCCAATAACCAGTATCTTTTTTGCATCCCCTGACTTTAAATAATAATCAGCCTGAATAACAGCTTGCAACCAACCCGGACATCCAAATGACAAATCATAAGCTACAGTATTGGGGTTTTGTATTCCTAATTTATATTTTACCCGGGCAGCTAAGCTGGGTACCAAATCGGATCGCTTATTGTCATTTTTTACGTCGCCAAAATTATGTGCAACAATTAAATAGTCTAGTTCTTCTTTATCAATGTTGGCAGATTTAATAGCATCGGCGGCAGCATAACTGGCAATATCGGAGGTTACCAAATCGTTTGTAACGTGTCGTCTTTCGGCAATGGTTGTTATTTCCAAAAATTTATCAATTATTTCTTTATTCGTATTATCGAGTTTTTTCCCTTCAGAATCATAAAATTCATTAGTAAGAAAATCTTCATTTTTGATACGTATTGATGGGATATATATTCCCGTTCCCGTAATCACACTGTAAATGGTATCATTCATATTTATTACTGCTAACAATTAATATATACGTACATAGCGTATATTTCCCTTTTACCGGAAGGCTTGATTATTAAATTAATATTTTTTTGTAAAATTACTAAATTTTGTATTCCATATTTATCAAAATGAATTTTGTACGGATTTACCGCAAAAAACAATATTGTTAACGAATGAAATTAATACATTCCCATTCATATTTTACATAACTATTACATAAGATTAAGGTATATTTTCTCATACTTTGTATGGGGTTACTTTTGTTAGATTTAGTAATCCCTTTTTTTGTTTTATAAAAAATTAAAAAACTTCTAAAAAACCCTCAAGGTTTTAAAAACTTTAAGGGTTTGAAACCAGCCTCTTTCGCGGAGGACGATTTTTAAAAACTTGAAACCTGCCTCTCGCAGGTTTTTGGTAAACACATCCCTGTTAAGCGGGCTTACCTTTATTAGATTTTGTAATCCCTTCTTGCTTTTTAATATCGTGAGATAGTCTATTTTCAACCTTAAAAACCCGGCATTCAGCTAAATTTATTTTAGCATAAAAATTTATTTTATTCATTTTGCAGCCATGAAAATTGTGAAAACATTATCTTGTTTATCAGGGAAAAGCATCATTTTAAATAATTCTTTTCGCAGTCCCGATTATACGGATTCTTACATGGTTACTATCAAAGGAGAACCCAATTATTCGGCAGATTACCTTATGACTCTGTTTTTTACATCTGTTCTAAGTTGGATAAAGTTGCCGTTAAGAAATGTTTTGGTAAAACCCCTTGGATTAAAAACCGGGTCTGTAAATATCTTCAACCCGCAAAAGAAATTATTTATAAAACAAGGGAAAAGGCAATTCTTTTTACGGTTTTGCAAAAAAGCGAAGAAGAAACAATGTTGGCAGAAAAAGACAAACATTTTAATTTCGGAACTTCCATCCGGATAAAAAAAGGCACAAAACAGCCACAATACCATATATGTTCTTCCACCGTAGTATGGCCTGGGGCAGACTGTATTTTTTTCGGTAAAACCTTTTTTACAGGCTTATTATCAAAACGATCATGAAGATATTAAAAACCAAATTAACTCAATAATAAATACCAGAAAACCATGAAAAAAGCATTAATCATTTACCAAAGCAGGAAAGGAACAACACGTAAATATGGAGAAGCTATCGCTACTGAGCTTGAAAATTTAGGATTGCGTACCGTTGTTAAATCTATAAACGAAATAGATATAAGTAAGCCTGTAGATGCAGAGTTTGTATTCTTAGGTTGTTGGACCAGCGGACTTTTCATTTGCATGCAACATCCGGAAAAAGCTTGGGTCAGTTTTGCAAAAAACCTGCTTATCCCCAACGGAACACAAATGGGGCTGTTTACAACCTACAAGTTAGCTACTGGAAGTATGTTTTCAAACATGAAAAAACATATTAAAAACGGTAATCCGATAAGTTTTGAATTAAAGTCTAAAAACAGCAATTTAAGCGAAACCGATAAAAAGCGGATTCAACTGTTTTTGTCTTAGCTGGAATTGCTCCCGGTAGTTTTGGTATGGCTACCCATGGTTTTGGTACAACTCCCAACGATTTTGGTAAGGCTTCCAGTGGTTTTGGCAATTGTAACTATAGCCATAGAATTGCTTGCGGCGATTTTGGTATTGGCAGCGGGTATTCTGGGATCATTCCCGATGGTTTTGGTAAGGCTTCCGATGGTTTTTACAGCAGCTTCATAATGGTTGATTCCGATGGCTATCGGAAGGAGAATGGTATTACAAACCTGAGTCCGGGATAAATTTCCATCTGTTTGATAATAACCCGTCAGGGTTTTAATATCAGATAGAAAGGATTTTTTTCTGTGGATTCTCCGTCAGGAAATCAATAATGAATGTCCTCTGGACAATCTTTTCTTAAAAAATCAACATTTTATTAACATTCATCGCCTGCGGCGGAATGTAACATGAAGAAATATTACAGAAACGCTTTGCAACCTTACGCCAGCTCAGGTTACTAAGTAAATCGCTAAAAATCAAAAAGGGGAAAAATCACTTGCGCTCCTTGTGCCCTTAGTGGTTAATAAAAAAGGTACTGATAAAGTTACTAAGAGGTATAGATTTTCATAATCCATCCCAATCCGTTACATCTGCGTAATCCGCGTTCTATTTTTTTCTGATATACAACATTTGCCCAATTATTTACTTCCGGAACGTGAAAATATATTTCAATAGTTTAAAAACACCTGCTTATGGCTGACTAAATGATTTTTTTCTTAAGTTTGTTCAGTAAAAATTCCATTATTAAACTTTTTAAAAAAAACATTATGACACACGAAACCAACCCCCAATGTTGCCCTGAATTTGATCCCGCTCCCTGGGACGGCATTACCCACCAATGGAAAGATAAACTTTTTCTGAAAGATTCCATGTGTACTTTTATGCACATTCCTTTCCCATGGAAAATTTCCAAACTCATCAGTAGCTTATGGGAAAAAGCACAACAGGCAGGAGCCGCACCCGAACTGAAGGACTTTCTATTAATTGCCAACGACCCCAGCCCCTGGAAAAGCGATTACTACCTTTGGATAAATAAAGAAGTCCCTGGTGGCAACAACGTAAAACTCTCCGGAACCTTTATTTCCAAAGTATTTGACGGACCTTACAGCGCAGTTCCCAAATGGATTAAAGAATTCAATGTTTATCTTGCCGGAAAAGGTCTTACTGCTGCCGATTTTTATTTTTACTACACCACCTGCCCCAAATGTGCTAAAAAATATGGGCATAATTACGTAGTAGCTTTCGCCAAATTAAAAGATTAGACAGTTAAAAGAAGTCCGTTTTTCCTAATTTTTTGTACTTTCGTTACTTAATAATCCCATCATTATGAAGAAAGCTCTCACCTTTTTGTTCGTATTATCCCTGTTTAACGGTTTTGCACAAAAATTTCCAGCCAAGTCAGATATTTTTGGACTGGCAAGCCCTATCCCTTTACAAACCGGACTAACCGTTGTTCCGGCAGAAGATTATTTTACCGACTATTCCATCATTGACTCCATCACAACAGGCAATTCTTACCTTGGCGTTGGTTTTACGGGCGACAAACGGAGCTTTCTATTTTTTCCACTCGATAAAACGGCTCCTTTAAACGAAGTAAAAGTATGGGTGAAGGGTTTTTCGTATTCTCTTTTGGTAAAAAAATCACCCAAATTACAAGTACATTTTACTTTTGATCCAAAAGGGGAAAAATATTCCATCGTACAGATAAAAGGTGAAATCAATGGTTGGAATCCCAAAGCCACCCAGCTTACGCTGAACGAAAAAGGTATCTGGGAAACTACTGTAACAGTAAATCCAGGGAAATACCAGTATTTATACATCCTTGATGGCAAAGAAGTACGCGACCCAAAGTGCAGCGATTCTGTTGACAATAACATGGGCAACTATAATTCGCTCCTCACTGCCGGCAAAACAAATCCGCAGGCACTACCTTTCCTCTTCACCAAAGAAATTACAGCTACAGGGCTGAAAGTTGCTTCTTTAAATAATCCTGAAGAGATTATCGTTTTCTGGGAAAATTACCGTCTGGGCAAAGATTTTGTAACAACTGGCAAAGATGGATATTTTCAAATCAGCATACCAAAAGAAGCATACAATCTGAATCGCTCATATCTAAGGACTTGGGCATACAATGCCGAAGGTGTTTCCAACGACCTGCTGATACCTTTGCAAAACGGAAAAGTGGTAACCAGCACCGATCAACTGAATCGTTACGATTTTCAACGTATGATTATGTATTTTATGATGGTAGACCGTTTTTATGACGGAAACAAGAAAAACGACCATCCGGTGAAAGATGCGTCCATACTGCCAAAAGCCAACTTTATGGGTGGCGATATTGCCGGGCTTACTGATAAAATCGACGAAGGCTATTTCAGTAAACTTGGCGTGAACACTCTCTGGCTTTCGCCAATAACCCAGGGACCGTTGGGAGCATGGGGCTTCTGGAAAAATCCCCCTTCCAAATTCTCGGCTTACCATGGATACTGGCCTACTTCTTTAAAAAACATAGATTTCCACTTCGGTACTCCCGGTGAGATGCACTCCCTGGTAAATACCGCTCACAGTAAAGACATGAATGTTATACTCGATTACGTGGGGCATCACATTCATACTGATAATCCCATCTGGAAACAACATCCCGATTGGTTCACACCACTTTATCTGCCCGACGGAACCATGAACACCGAAAAATGGGACGAGTACCGCCTCACAACCTGGTTCGATACTTTCCTGCCTACTTTCGATTTCGCAAAACCTGAAGTGGTAAACGTGATGAGCGACTCGGCAGTATATTGGATTAAAAATTATAACATTGACGGCTTTCGCCACGATGCTACCAAACACGTTCCTGAACAATTTTGGCGAACAACCACCTTGAAAATAAAACAACAGGTAATGATTCCCGAAAACCGTAAGATTTATCAGATTGGTGAAACCTATGGCAACCGCGAACTGATTGGAAGTTATATCAACTCCGGTGAAATGGATGCCCAGTTCGATTTTGGAATTTACGATGCCGCTCTTTCAGTCTTTGCAAAAGACAATGTGTCGTTCGAGGTGTTGAAAAATTCTCTACTCGAAAGTTTTTCCTACTACGGCTGGCATAACCTGATGGGAAACATCACGGGAAATCAGGATAAACCAAGGTTTATTTCACTGGCAGGAGGTTTTGTTCGCTGGGACGAAGACGCCAAACTTGCCGGATGGACACGAAAAATTGACGCTGGCAATCCTGTTTCGTATAAAAAGCTGGCAATGATGATGGCTTTCAACATGACCATCCCCGGAATTCCCGTAATTTATTATGGCGACGAGTTTGGAATGCCCGGTGGCAACGACCCCGACAACCGCCGTATGATGAAATTCGGCAAATACACAAAAGACGAACAGCAATTGCTTACCACAACGGAAAAACTTACCCGTTTGCGCGCTTCACGAATGTCGCTCTTGTATGGCGATACACGTATTTTGCAATGCAGCTATGATGTTTTGGTTTACTTACGGAATTATTTTGACGAAGTTACCATCGTGGTTTTCAACAAAAATTCGCAAAGCCAAATCGTTACTTTTAGCCTGCCGAAACCATGGACTGAGAAAGACCTTAAAGCCAGTTTTGACAATAAGGTAAAAAATGAAAATGGAAAAATGAGTGTAGAACTTCCTGCAAAATCATTTGAAATTCTGACGGAATAAAATCAAAAAACCCTGAAGGTTTTAAAAACCTTCAGGGTTTTGGTATTAACAAAATCTTACATCTTTTTAAGTGGCTCAAGCAGGTATTCCAAGCCGTTTAGCTTAATTTCGTAAAGCATGTTCAGCAGCATGCCAAGCTTACCCTCTGGAAAACCTTTGGAGTGATACCAAACAAGGTATGGTTCTGGCAAATCGCAAAGTGTCCAGCCTTTATATTTGCCATAAGGCATCTTCATTTTGACCAGGGTTACCAGAATTTCGCTATCCATCGTTTTCTTTTTTGCAAATATAGATTCAAACTCTTCTGAAAATAGAAAAATCCGATTTATTACAACCGGATTTTTTCGCATGATACAACTTGATTTATAATTTTCAGTGTTTTACTCCATTTTTGGTAGTTACAACAATGGCACCGTTTTTGGCTTTTCGTCCATATTTTTTTACAGCATCCTCGCCTGAAATAACCCAGACATTGTCAATATTATCTGTATTAAAATATCTTCCATAAATCCATTTTCCGTTAAGGACATAAAAAACCTCCGGATTTTTGGGGTTTATTGCAGGTAAGTTTAAAAAAGATTGATGCGTTAGATCCTTATTGCTTTTGCTGGCAATGCAAAATGCAATAGCTGGTCTGATTTTTGAATCGGTAGTAGTAATTTTCTCCTTAATTATTTCGGAAGCTTCCATCAGTTTAACAACCTGCCCATTTACCATTAAACCCGTTTGATTCAAACTATCCATAATATGGTTACAATAAGTTGTATCCAAGCCTGGTATTCCTTTCCCTGAAGTTAAAAAGGCAACTGAAGAATTTTTTTTCGGTTTTTGGAAATCCTGTGTAATTTTGTTATTCGCAATTTGTTCAATCCCCTGTTTGATTTCAGGGAAGGCAAAGGCTTGCATCATCAGTGCAGCCAGCGGAAGAAAGAACAATGCTTTCAGCCGTGCCCAACGGTTTGATCTTTGTTTCTTTATCATGGTAATACGTTTTTTAATGTTACTGTGATTAAAGCTGTTGGCAAGAGTGAAGCGACTTGCGCCAACAGCTTTTTTAACTAATAATAATTGATATTTTGTTGTATCAATGCCTTGTTTAATAACGTTATGATCGGCTTCAAACTCATGAACCATCCGGATGTTTTTGCGGATAAACCATGCCACAGGATTAAACCATTGCAACATCACGAATAATTCCGAAGCCAGTAAATCAATATAATGAAATTCTGTTAGATGTGTTTTTTCATGGCAAAGTATTTCATTAGGATATTGCTGGTAATCGCTCTTCGAAATCACGATGTAACGGATAAAACTGAATGGAATCACATCCTGAGAGGTTATGGCAAGCAGTTGCTTCCCAAATTTTATTCGTTGCGACCTGCGAATAATTGAAAATACTTTAATACAGGAAAAAATAAATAGTAATAATTGCACAGCTACGCCTAACAAATAAATAACGGAAATTATTCCAAAAGAAGAAGTTGCTGTTTCCGGTTCCTGAAAAAGAAGCAAACCTTTCGTGGATAATATTTGCTCCGAAATAACAGTTCCTATTTTTTGTATCGGCATAACAATGGCATCATTTTCCCAGACTGGAAATGAAACAAATGGGATTATTGCGGATAACACAAGCAATGCCAGCAATATAAACCGGTTAAAATGATAAAAGGTTTCCTTGTTCAGCAACAAACGGTAAAAAGGATAAAATACCGCCAGGCAAATAGCCGATTTCAACAAGTATAAAATAAATGCACTCATGGCTGTTGCGTTTTTTGATTTTCGTTGCCTTCAATTTCACGGATGATTTCTTTCAGTTCGTCAACAGACAAAACTTCTTCTTCTATAAGCTCAGAAATCACTCGCTTATATGAATTTCCGAAGTACTTATTTATAAATCCTTTCAGCCTTTTGTTACGGTATTCTGTTTCCGAAATCAACGGATAGTACTGATAGGTATTTCCGTAAATTTTATAGCCAACAAAGCCTTTGACTTCCAGTGTTCGCACAATTGTAGATAAGGTATTAATATGTGGCTTAGGGTCTTCATATTGTTCCTGGATTTGTTTTACAAATAACTCGCCTTTTTGCCAAAAAAACTGCATTACTTCTTCTTCTTTTGCTGTTAAACGGTTCATAGTAGATTTTTTTTTGCAAATGTAACTATTGTTTTTAGTTTACAAACTATTTTTATTAGTTATATAACGATATTTTTTAGTTGATATTGCATATACCTCATTTTGCATGAAAAATAAGACCGTTGCAAAACAATGCGAGGGTCAGTTTTCTAAGTTTGGGTTGATAATTTTTTGATTTACGTGAATTCTCCGTCCGGAGGTGCTCTACCACGGACAACTTTTCATAAAAAATTAACATTCTACTAACGTTCATCGCACCTACAACGAAATGTAACATGCTGAAATATTACAAGAATGGTTTGTAACCTTAGGCAGAACTCAGGTTTTTAAAGCTTTATTTATTAGAAGAACAATTAAAAGCTCTCTAAAAATCATTTAGTTCAGGTTAAATTTCTTCAATTTTATTAATTGCCTCATTAAATGACGCAGTTTCGTGGATTCTACCTACCTCTGAAAGGGATGTTTATTCATTTGGTCAAGGCGCTAAGTCATTTTTCCCAGGCGCCAGGTCTTTACATTTACATATAAAATATTGTTTGTTAATTTTTTATCCCTTTTTCATCGCAATATTCATTCACAAGCTCAAGGATTTCTTTTCCGTATTGTTTCAGTTTTTTTTCACTCAATCCCTTAATTGATTTTAAATTTTCTTTCGTTTTGGGCAGCGTAACAGAAATTTCCCAGAGAACTTTTTGCCTTAAAATTTTATTTATATCAACATGCTGTAAAAAAGCTTTTTCCTGTCGCCATTCTTTCAAACGGTTGTATAAAATGAAGTGCGGCATTGATTGTTCTTCATCTTTAAATCCACTTTTTGCAGGCAATTCAATGGCAGCCGTTGCCCTTTCCTGGAGAAAATGTTTCATTTCGAAACCATTTGTAAGGCTTTTGAGGCAGGCTTGTTTCACTGCAAATTCTTTGGTGAGTTTGCTGGTAATTTCGCCAATGTTTTTCTTAAGTTCCTTGTTATCGGTGTCGAAAGTTGTTTTAAGCAAATTGTTGATAATAGAATTGCAAAGTTTTTCGTGAAAGTAAAAAGCAGCTTTTTTAATCCTTTCGCTGATGATTGCATCATTTTCACTGTTTGAAGTCTGACGGAACAGTTGTTTCAACTGCTTGCAGAATCTTTCAGCTACTTCGGAAATTTCATTCATTGCATCCGACAGCATACTCATTTTTTCGTTGTAGTTGCCGATTAGTTGAAATGAGTGTTCGTTGCAAAGCCTCACAAGCTGCCTTTGACGATTAATTTGCGTCTGAAAATTGAAGAGTTCGAGAAGAAGCTGAAGTTCGTATTGTTTGCGTGCATCGTTAAGTTCGCTAGTGCCGGGCTGGTGTTGTTCAACCTCGTCGGTAAACTGCAAAACAGTGGAATCGTTTTTAACGCTGAAGGCAGCAATAGGAGTCATCAGAACCAATCCTTCCAGTGTTTTGCAACGGCTAATTGCAACATAAACCTGTCCGTGAGCAAACGAATTGCGAGCGTCAATAATTGCTTTCTCGAAGGTAAGTCCCTGGCTTTTATGGATAGTGATAGCCCATGCCAGTTTTAGAGGATACTGCTCAAAGCTGCCAATTACTTCTTCTTCTATCTCTTTTGTTATTTCATTAAGTTTGTAGCGGCAGTTTTCCCACTCGGCTCGTTCTACCATAATAGACTCATCGTCGTCAGGACATCTTACTTCTATGGTTTCTTCGTCGAAACCGATAACTTCACCAATTTTTCCGTTGTAAAACCGTTTTTCGTGTGAGGTATCGTTTTTAATGAACATTACCTGGGCGCCTTCTTTAAGGATAAGATTAAAATCGGCAGGATAGGCATATTCGGGAAAATCTCTTTTTACAGTAGCTTCAAAGAAATGAGGTTTAAATTTTAATTTTTCCAGTCTGGTTTCGTTGATTTGTTTTGCCTGAAAATTATGGGTTGTCAAAATAATATATCCGTCTTTTTCGTCGGAAACAAAATCGGGGATATATCTTTTATTCAGAGTTTCCAAAGTTGACTCGTCGGTTTCGTTATGGCGAATCCTGTTCAAAAGTGAGATGAATTCTTGGTTGCTTTGGCGGTAAATATGAGTAAGTTCGATGCCTACAAAACCCGAATTGCGCAATGCACGGCTGCTGAAAAAGTAGCAGGTGTCGTAGTATTTTCCCAGCAAACTCCATTCGTCATCCTTCACCACTGGAGCAAGTTGCTGAAGGTCGCCTATCATCAGCAGTTGAACCCCTCCGAATGGGATGTTTCGGTTTTTGAACTTGCGAAGAACATCGTCAATGGCATCGAGAAGGTCGGCGCGAACCATGCTGATTTCGTCAATCACCAGCAGGTCGAGGCTGCGGATAATATTTATTTTTTCGCGACTGAAATGTTTTATTTCAGTAGGTTCAACTTCGGTTTGTCGCAGATTGTAATCTTTTGGAATCTGTGGACAAAATGGCATCTGGAAGAAAGAATGTATGGTAACGCCTCCGGCATTGATGGCTGCTACGCCAGTTGGCGCTACAACTACCATACGTTTTGGCGAAACTTTTTTCAAATTGTGTAAAAAGGTGGTTTTCCCTGTGCCGGCTTTTCCGGTGAGGAAAATATTTTGATTGGTATATTGTACAAAATCAAAGGCTAACTGAAGCTGTGGGCTGGTTTGGAAATCCATTTACAATGGTTTGAAAGAAGGGAACTAAAATACCAAATTCCTTTTACAATTCAGGAAATTTTTGCCTAAAAAAACTGGTTTTAATTTTTAAAAAATAAATATTTCCAGGCTACAACAAATGTAAGCTGCATCCCAGAGAAAATATCCTTGCACGGGGGCAAGAGTAATAGTCTATTCCGTCGGATACTTCGGGGTCTAATCCCTTGTATTTGGTAATAACAAAAGCATTTTGAACCGTTGTAAATACATCGAGGGCCACTTTGTGATTCCAGATTTTATCGAAGTGATAATTCAGCCTTATGTAGTCCATGCGTAAGAAAGAGGCATTTTCAACATAATAGTCTGAAAAAAACTGTGGATATAAAAAACCGGATTCGGTTACAGATTTATCTATGTTTTGCAAATAATTGCTCTCGTAAATTATGCCGTAAGCACTGTTTGAACTTATATTGTTATAAACATAATTCCCGATGTTTGCTCTTGCAGAAAAAGAAAAATTCCAGTTTTTATATGTAACATCGGAGGCAAATCCAATAATTATTTTGGGGTTGGAAGATTTATATTTATAATAATTATCAATATTTCCAGCTATATTTCCACCCTCACCACTTCGGTCAACATACATTCCTTCCATTGGTTTTCCATCAATATATCGCTGTTGTAACACAAAAAACGTATTTAAAGGATCTCCTGAACTGTAAATCATAATTTTATTTCCATAATAGCCAACAATTGTCCCGGTTTCATTTCCATAATAATCATATTCGTTATCTGTTTTAACTTCATTTTTATTATATGCCCCATTACAACTTACATTCCATTTCCAGTTTTTTGAAGAAATAATCTTTGTATTTAATACCAATTCAAAACCTGTATTCTTAATTTTTCCAAAATTTGCAGTATAATTTTCACCGCCAAATAATGTTATTATTGCAAATAATTTATCATTAACCTGGTTGTAGTAATTAGCCGAGCCTGTTATTTTATTTTTGAAAAAGCCAAAATCCATGCCAATGCTAAAAGTTGAAATCTCTTCATGCATCAAATTTTTACTGTCTTTTTGTTGCCATGCACCTGTTTTTCCATATTCTGTTTTTAGTTTCAAATCGGAAACAAAAGGAATGTTCTTCATAAAAGGTTCTTTACTGATTTCCCATGCTATAGCAGCAGCAGGTGTAAATACGTTACGGTTAGGGTCGTTAAATAATAAATTATTAACTGGTAAAAATATACTACCGTTATGTCCGTCAAATAACTTTGAAAAACCATCGTTGCGAAGAGAGAGACTAAGCGAATATTTATTTTTTAAATTATAGATAAGCCGCCCGAAAATGGCATCATACTTATTTTCTAACGATGCATAAGAGCTGTCGAATACCAAAAGGGGATAAGCCGTATTTCTTTCATAATTATTATAATTTATTTTAGTATTTTGGTATGTATAACCTGCTATAAAATCAATAGAACTTTTTAGGGGTTTGATTTTATGGGAGTAAATCAGGTTAACATCATAAATTTTATTTTCGGAAGTGTAATTTGTTCGTTGATATAAACCTTTAGCCATCGAATATGTCCATGCTGCAGTTGAGTCAACATCTTCTTTGATATTTTGTTTGTAATAATCATTGCCATAATTGAAAACTATATGTAAATCTGGTAGAAAATGCAGCATATAATCCAATTTAATATTTGTTATCCTGCTGTTAATGTCATTATACAGCTTTGTTTGCTTCAGTAATGAAACAGGGTTTGCAGTTGCCATAAGGTTAGTTACACCATCAATATTCCATGTATAATAGCCTCCATAATTATTGTTTTCATAAACCGGTTGCGTAGGGTCGAATTTAGCAGCACAGGCATATACGTTATCATTTGCGAGCCGGATTTCATCGTTTACAACATTATGATTCAGGCTTATCTTTAAATGATGATTGAAAAATTCGGGAGAGAGTGCAAGTCCGAAAGTATGACGGTTAATATTTGCGGTTTTTACAATACCGTCCTGGTTGAGATAACCTCCTGAAAGACGTAGAGGAACATTGAAAACAGAACCGGAAAAATTTAAATTATGATCCTGCCCGTAAGCATTCTGATAAATTTCATCCTGCCAGTTTGTATTTGCATTTCCAAGCAAAGCAATAGCATTTGGATTTTCTGAATATTTTTCGGTAACCAGGTTACGAAATTCATTTGCGGAAAAAACATCATATTTCTTTGGTAAAACCGAAAAAGAACCCTGGACAGTATAATTTACTGATAAATCTTTACCACCTTTTTTTGTTTCGATGATAATTACCCCGTTAGCAGCCTTTTCTCCATAAATAGCTGTTGCAGAGGCATCTTTCAATACTGTACACAATTCGATGTCGTTCGGGTTAAGATAAACCTGGCTATTATCCAAAACCACATCATTCACAACGACTAAAGGAGAAGAAGGATGAAAAGAACCATTAATTCCGTGATTTTGAATATTATAAACATTTCCAGGTTCGCCGTTTTCAGAACTTATTAACAGACCGGGAACTTTTCCTTGTATTAACTCATGGACTGAGATAAAGAAACCTTTATTAAAATCTTCTTTATTAATTATAACAATATTCCCTGTTACATTATTTTTATCAACAGTTTGATAACCAATATTAATTTTTTGGGTTTCCTTAATTGTGAGAGAATCTGTATTTTGCTGTGTTGACGTTGTTTTCTGTCCTGATACTACTGTAACCATCATACCAAACAAAACCAGACAAATAATTCGAGAAAATAGTAAGTTTTTTATCATATTATAAATAATTTTACTGTTTTTTCTAAAAATTGCTACTCATTGCCAATGAAAAAATAGCCCTAAGAGTTGGTAAAGTTATTTAATAATTTTTAATATGACCAAAAAAACAATAAAATTCTACAATAAAATTTTACATTAGTTTGTTACTGAATGATAGAAATTAACGATACAGTTACAATAATATGCAACCGTAGAAATTTGTAAAAAGGGAAAAGGGTAATCTACATGCAAAAAATTATTCCTGTTTCAAGATTAAAAAAATAAATTTGAATTGCTTTTTTCCGTTCAGCAAAGACTGTTAATTAAATGCAAAAAATATTCTTAATGATCTAATTTATGCAATAGGAAGTTGATATCACTACCTGGTGCAAATTCCCTGGGTTCTAAGCCAAACTGGAAAAATCGTAACGGGCGTTTTCCCAACAGGGAAATGGTAGCTTTTTCCACCATAAAAGCAGTAGCTTCGCGCAATCCTACAACAGAAACGCTTGGGTTAGCGGTAAGGAATTCCATTATACGGTCTTCGCGGGTTTCGCCTCCATGTCCATCGGGATGAGCATCAAGATAATGAGGGTTTATCTGGAAAGGAACCAAATTCAGGCATGAAAAATCGGGTGGCTGCACTATCGGCATATCATTAGTAGTTTTCAGCGATGGGCAGGCAACATTGGAACCAGCACTCCAGCCTACATAGGACATGCCTTCCAGTGCACGCTTTCGAATGGCGTCCATCAGTTTTTGGCGATGCATCTGGTCAACAAGACTAAAAGTATTTCCGCCACCAACAACCACAGCCTGAGCTTTTTCAACAGCTTTTACCGGCTCAGCCTTTTCGTGAACGGATTCGAGTTCAAATCCGAGTGTTTTAAAAATAGTTCGTACCTTTTCGGTATAAGCATCATAAGTGATTGTAACACCGGCATAAGGAACAAAAAGCACTTTTTTTACTCCAAATTTATCTAAAAAGCTTTTAATAATTTCTCTCGGCCAGCCAAGATATTCTTCGCCGGCATTGGTTGAATTACTTATCAATAAAAGATTACGTAGCATAGAAAATATTTTTAACAAAGGAAAGAAAAAATGGAGTAACCATCAACAAAGATGCGATATTTTGGCAAATCCTTTTTAAAACGAAATAATTTCAAAAACATATGAAAATAAAAAAACCTCTGTAAAACAGAGGCTTCGTTATACCTTCAGTACCCAAGACAGGACTTGAACCTGCACAGCCGTACGGCCACTAGTCCCTGAAACTAGCGTGTCTACCAATTCCACCACTTGGGCGTGGCAATAATCATTGTAACCAAGATTGGTTTCTTCATTAAAAGTGCCCAGGACAAGACTCGAACTTGCACATCCGTACGGACACCAGCCCCTCAAGCTGGCGTGTCTACCAATTTCACCACCTGGGCAAATGGGAGTGCAAATGTATAAATTTTATTAATATTTAAAATTTTCGCAGACTTTTTTACAACTAAAATTTTTTATAGTTTTGGGAAGATAAAAAACCAATCCTTCAAACTATGTTTACTGATATTGATAAGCAGCAATTTGAAAAGCAGAATATCCTTTTAACAACCATCGAAAAACAAATTGTACATTTCAAAAAAGGGTTTCCTTTTATCATTCTCGACCGTCCGGCGACGGATGACGACGGGATAAAAGCCTTTACGGAAAAAGAAGTCCATTTTTTTGCCTCTTTTTTTGAAACCATAGTTAAAAAAATTGATATCGTGAAGTTTGTACCGGCTTCGGGTGCTGCAAGCCGTATGTTTAAACACCTTTTTGAGTTCAGGGATAAGTTTAAAGGCACCGAAGAAAATATCCGTACATACTTTGCAGATGCTGGATTTAATTCCGTGTTTAACTTTATTGATCAGATAGAAAATTTTGCTTTTTACCAGGATTTGGAAACCGTTATGGCTTCCGCCGGACTCGATCTGAAGAAGAATATTAAAGATGGAAATTTGGTTCCTGTAATTTCATTTTTATTAGACGACAACGGCTTGGGCTATGCGAACCTTCCTAAAGGCTTGCTGAAGTTTCACCGCTACGGAAATTATTCCCGTACTTCCCTGGAAGAACATCTTGTGGAAGGAGCTAATTATTGTAAAAACAACGACAACACCGTTAAAGTACACTTTACCGTTTCGCCTGAACACCGGAAAAAGTTTGAAGTAAAGGTTGCTGAAGTAAAAAATACCTACGAAACGATGTTTCACTGCCAACTGGAGGTATCTTTTTCCGAACAAAAAACTTCCACCGATACCATCTCTGTGGATATGAATAACGAGCCTTTCCGCGAAAGCGATGGCAGCCTGCTTTTCCGTCCAGGTGGACATGGCGCACTTATCGAAAACCTGAATGACCTTGACGGGGATCTGATTTTTATTAAAAATATTGACAATATCGTTCCCGACAGGTTAAAAGCCCCGACTTTTCTTTACAAAAAAGCACTTGCTGGCTACTTGTTACAACTGCAGGAAAAGGCTTTTGAATACCTGGAAATACTCGATGATGGAAATGTGAATGAAGACGAGCTGGTATGTATGGCCTTGTTTGCAAGGAAAGATCTGAATATTGACTTGTGTGATGCTTTCGCAGAAATGGAATTCACAGAAAAAATTGATTATCTTTACACTATGTTCAACCGTCCGATGCGTGTTTGTGGCATGGTGAAAAACGAAGGAGAACCAGGAGGCGGACCTTTCTGGGTAAAAAACAGCGCTGGAGAAGTCTCATTGCAAATTGTGGAATCGTCGCAAATTGACTTGCAAAATCCTATACAAAAACAAATTGTAGATAAAGCCACTCATTTTAACCCAGTGGATATGGTTTGCTGCATCAAAGATTTTCGGGGGAAAAAATTTAATCTCCCCGACTTTGTGGATCCGGAAACGGGCTTCATCTCCATAAAATCCAAGGATGGGCGTAACCTTAAAGCTCAGGAACTTCCAGGTTTGTGGAATGGTGCTATGGCTGATTGGGTTACCATTTTTGTGGAAACACCCATCATTACTTTTAATCCGGTAAAAACGGTAAACGACTTGTTGCGCAAAGAGCATCAGGAAATAAACTAAATGATTTCATTCCTTTTTACTTATCATTACAAAATTATTTACTAATATTGCAACTTCGTTTGGTATAAATAATGAAGTGGTTTGCTTGCATATTAAGTTTTTACGTCATATTTTCATGTACGCTCTCGTGTGTGGACGATATTGTTCCATGCAGCAAAACCAAACATGCCACCGAAAGCCAAGCAGCGCACAGCCATAACTACCATGACCAGTGTTCTCCTTTTTGCGTCTGCGCCTGCTGCGGAACCATCGTAGAAGTCAATGCTTTAGCCTCACTTCCTTCTCCGGTAGAACAAATCATCTACTCCTCTTACATACTAAAAGAGAAAACTCTTTCCCCTGTAAGCTTCTCTATTTGGCAACCGCCTAAATTTTAAGCTGATAATATTTTATTTGTTTTGCATTATTTTCAGCGAAAGCTGGAATAAGTATTTTATTTATTAGCTTAAAATAAGTTTATTATGATAAATCGTATCATTGAATTTTCCATTAAAAACAAAATAATTATTGGGCTTTTTACCTTAGCCTTGATTGGCTGGGGAATATATTCACTTACCCGGCTTCCGGTGGATGCAGTCCCCGATATTACAAATAATCAGGTGCAAATCATTACAATAACGCCAGCACTTGCCACTCAGGAAGTTGAAAAGTATGTAACCGCACCCATAGAAATTTCGGTAGCAACCATTCCGGGGATCATCGAACTGCGTTCCATCTCTCGTTTAGGACTATCCGTTGTAACCGTGGTTTTTAAAGATAACGTGGATGGGTTTAAAGCCCGTCAGCAAATCAACGAACGGCTAAAAGAAGCGGAAGAACAAATTCCGGAAGGTGCAGGCACTCCTACCCTCGCACCAGTTTCTACCGGACTTGGAGAAATTTACCAATATGTTTTAAAAGTAAAAAAAGGCTACGAAAGCAAGTATAATCCAATGGAATTGCGAAGCATACAGGATTGGATTGTAAAACGGGAACTGCTTGGCACCGTGGGCGTAGCCGAAGTGAACAGCTATGGCGGTTTTGTTAAGGAATACGAAGTAGCCGTCAATCCAGAACGGTTGAAAAGCATTAACATCACCATTCCGGAAATTTTTGATGCCCTTGAAAAAAATAACGAAAATACCGGCGGTGCTTACATTGATAAAAAGCCCAACGCCTATTTTATCCGAGGAATCGGGATGGTATCTTCTTTTGAGGATATTGAAAAAATAGTGGTAAAAGCCAACCCTGACGGGATGCCCATTCTGATTCGCGACGTGGCAACAGTACAAATTGGACATGCCAACCGTTATGGTGCTTTTGTAGTGGATACCACCGGCGAGGGTGTGGGCGGAGTCGTCATGATGCTGAAAGGCGCAAACGGTTCGCAAGTTATTAAAAATGTGAAAGAACGCTTTGAGAAAGTAAAAAAGTCCCTTCCGGAAGGCGTTTACATTGAATCGTACCTCGACCGTACCGACCTGGTAAACCGTGCCATAGGAACTGTTTCCCGCAACCTGCTGGAAGGAGGCCTGATAGTGGTTTTCATACTGGTTTTGATGCTGGGAAATTTCCGTGCAGGACTGGTAGTAGCCTCCGTTATACCACTTTCTATGCTGTTTGCCGTTTCCATGATGAATCTTTTTGGCGTAAGCGGAAACCTGATGAGCCTCGGTGCTATTGACTTCGGGTTGATTGTGGATGGAGCGGTAATCATCGTAGAAAGTGTCGTCCACCGGATTACCAAAAGTAAAACCCATCACCAGGGAATGTTAAAACTTCCTATGGCAGAAATGGACCAGCAGGTAATGCAATCGGCAAAAAGAATGATGAGTTCGGCTACTTTTGGTCAGGTGATTATTTTGATAGTTTACCTTCCGATTTTGACCCTGGTGGGCATCGAAGGAAAAATGTTCCGTCCGATGGCTCAAACGGTTTCTTTTGCCATCCTCGGTGCTTTGATACTCTCGTTGACCTACGTTCCGGTAGCATCCACCTTGTTTCTGAGCCGAAAGCCCAAAATTAAAAAAGATATTTCCGACAAGATAATGGAAGTTATCCAAAAGGTTTTCCATCCGCTTGTAAGCTTTGCTTTGCGCAAAAAACATACAGTTGTTTTCATTTCTATTGCATTGCTCATTGGCAGCGTGTTCCTGTTTAACCGTTTGGGAGGTGAATTTATTCCAGACCTGGAAGAGGGCGACCTCGCTGCAGGGGTGATGACACTACAGGGTGGCTCGCTTACCAATACCGTGGAAACCGTAGAAAAAGCCAACGCTATCCTGATGAAAAACTTCCCAGAGGTGGAGCACGCCATCTGTAAAATTGGTTCTGCCGAAATTCCTACCGATCCTACGCCCATGGAAACAGGCGATTACATAATCGTTATGAAGCCAAAAAAAGAATGGACAAGTGCCAAAACCCGCGAAGAAATGACAAAAAAAATGGAAGAAAAACTTTCTGCATTAGCAGGTGTGGATTTCTCGTTCCAACAGCCGATTCAAATGCGATTCAATGAGTTGATGACCGGATCGAAACAAGATGTAGCCGTAAAAATTTTTGGTGATAATCTCGATTCACTGGTTAACGAAGGCAAAATGATTGAAAATCTGATATATAATATAAAAGGAATCGAAGACATTCAGGTTGAACAGGTTACCGGAGCACCACAGATTCATATCACCTACAACCGGGATAAAATTGCCCAGTATGGCTTAAACATAAGTGATATCAATCAGGTGGTTCGAGCTGCTTTTGCCGGAAGTGTTGCCGGAGTAGTTTTTGAAGAAGAAAAGCGCTTCGACTTGGTTGTGCGTTTCGAAAAACCGTTTCGCGAAAGCCTGGATAATGTTAAAAATATGTATATTCCTTTGTCTTCCGGAAAACAAATTCCGTTGGAAGAAGTAGCAACGGTAGAAATAAAAAATGGTACAGCCCAGGTTTCCCGTGAGGATACCAAAAGGAGGATTACCGTAAGCTTTAATGTCCGCAACCGGGATGTGGAGTCTATTGTAGCAGATGTTCAGAATATTATTGATAAGAAAGTGAAACTTCCACCAGGATACTATATTACTATAGGCGGAGAATTCGAGAATCTTATTGCTGCAAGAGCAAGATTATTGCTTGCCGTTCCTATTGCCCTTTTACTTATTTTTATTTTATTGTTCTTTACATTTCACTCACTAAAACAAACTCTTCTGATTTATTCAGCAGTGCCGCTGGCAGCCATTGGCGGTATAGTAGCACTCTACCTCAGAGGAATGAATTTCAGCATTTCGGCAGGAGTTGGGTTCATTGCGCTCTTCGGAGTAGCAGTACTCAACGGCATTGTGTTAATTGCCGAATTCAACCGGCTGGAAAAAGAAGAGGGAATTTCAGACATTTACGAACGGGTTTGGAAGGGCATCCGGGTACGTTTGCGCCCTGTAATCATGACAGCAGCCGTTGCCTCGCTTGGTTTTTTGCCCATGTCGATCTCAACGTCTGCCGGTGCCGAAGTACAAAAACCATTGGCTACTGTAGTCATCGGAGGGCTAATTTCTTCCACACTCCTTACTATTATCGTACTCCCGGTTCTTTACATTTTGTTTTCCAACAAGAAAAGTAAAAGAAGAAATATTCCCGGAATAGCCACCTGTATTTTGCTAATTGTAGGATTTTTCTTTTTTAGCCCTTCTGCTTTTGCTCAGAAGGCTCCTAAAGCTTACACTTTACAACAAGCAATAAATCAGGCAATAAATAATAACGGGAATGCAAAGGCAGCCGGTTTGGAAGTAAAATCGCAAAAAGCACTGAAAAAGACAGCCTGGGAAATGGGAAACACGCAGATTGATTATACTTATGGGCAAACCAATTCGGCAAAAAAAGATGATGAATATTCGCTTTCGCAAAGTTTTCATTTTCCGGCAGTTTATGCCACTCAGGTTCGCCTGGCAAATACCGGGATAACTTCCGCAGAAATCAAACAGGCAGCAACCAACGCAGAAATCATTTACCAGATAAAATCAACATACTATCAATTAGCCTTTTATCATTCAAAATTACAACTTCTGCGTAATCAGGATAGTATCTTCCTTGCGTTTGAAAAAGCCGCCCGTCTGCGTTTCGAAAAAGGAGAAACCAATCTTTTGGAAAAAATGAATGCAGAAACACAGGTTTTTGAGGTGCAAAATCAAATTAAACAGGCAGAATCCGACATCGAAATTTATAGTCTGAAACTGCAAACCCTTTTGGGTGAAAATCAACAGATAACAATTTTAGAAACAGAATTGCCTCATCTTCAAATTCCAGCGTCTGCAGACAGCACTTTACTTGACCAAAATCCGGATTTAGCCTATATGAAACTGCAAATTGAAGCAAAAAAACTGCAAATCAACGCAGAACGTTTTAAGCTGTTCCCGGAAATTTCCGTTGGATATTTTAACCAGTCCAACAAGGATATTTCGTCAGGCGAACGTTTTACCGGCATACAGGCAGGTATTTCCTTCCCTTTGTTTTTCTTTTCTCAACAGGGGAAAATTCAATCGTCGGCGATTAACCGCAACATTGCAGAAATAAATTACAATCAGGCATATACGGCTTTACACAATGATTATCAGATACTTATTCGTGAATATTGTAAAAACCTCAGCAACCTGCAATTGTATGAATCCAAAGCAGTGCCACAGGCTAAACAGATTATCATTCAGGCAGAAAAAGCTTATAAATCAGGAGAAATCGGATATATGGAATACGTTCAGAACCTAAAACAGGCATCAAACATAAACTCCTCTTATTTAGAAACTTTAAATGCCTGCAACCAATCTGTCCTTAGCATTGAACTTCTAACCGGAAAAATTAATTAACACTAAATATTTTATCATATGAAAACATATTTTTTTAATATACTTATAATTGCAGCATTTATCCTCTCATTCTCCTCTTGTAAAAATTCTACCGAGAAAGAGGAAAAACATGCAGAACATGAGGAACTTCCTGCAAACATAGTGGAAATGAATGAAGAACAATATGCTACAGCCGGTATCCAACTTGGCTTGGCGGAAGAACGTTCACTAAGCAACTTACTGAAAGTGAACGGTAATATCAATGTAACCCCGCAAAGCCTTGCTACGGTATCTGCTCCATTGGGCGGTTTTATTAAAAATACCAATCTTATTCAAGGCAGTCTGGTTACCAAAGGGCAGACACTGGCACTTATCGAAAACATCGAATTTGTAAACCTTCAGCAAAGTTATTTGGAAACAAAGGCAAAGTTTTCGTATATTACATACGAATACGAACGGCAAAAAGATTTGTATAAAGAAAATGTTAGCTCTGCCAAAAATTTCCAGCAAACAGAATCTGAATATAAAACGATTAAAACACAATTAAATGCTTATCAGCAAAAGCTAAGTATGCTTGGAATAGACGCATCCAAACTTAGGGAGGACAACATTAAAAACGCCATTTCGATTTGTTCACCAATAAATGGTTATATAAAAAATGTGAATGTAAACATTGGCAAATTTGTTAATCCATCGGATATTTTATTTGAAATTGTTAACACACAAAATCTTACCCTTGAACTAATTGTTTTTGAAAAGGATGTACAAAAAATATCTAATGGTCAGAAACTTAGCTTCTTTACGCCTGGAAAACCGGACATTCGCCACGAAGCAATTATTTATCAGGTTGGTAAAGCATTGGACGACGATAAAACCGTTACTGTTTACGCATCCATCAATCAGCCTTCAAAAGACTTAATTGCAGGCATGTATGTAAATGCAGAAATTGAAGTAAAGAATAACCAGGCACTTGCACTTCCTTCGGAAACCATTGTGCAGTTTGATGAAAAATTTTATGTGTTTGCATTTAAAGGGAAACGTATCGAAAATGGCAAGCAGATAAATGATTTTGAAGTGATAGAAGTAAAGAAAGGCATGGAAAACAACGGTTTTACCGAAGTTATCCTTCCTCAGGGTTTTGATTATAAAAATCGGAAAATTGCCATAAAAGGTGCTTATAGTTTGCTCTCGAAGCTAAAAAATTCGGGTGAAATGAGTTGTTAAATTCAACAAAAAAGATTGTTCCCTGGAAAATTTTTTCAGGGAGCAAGTCTTTGCAATTCCCAGCCATCCGGAATTTTTACATAAACAATCCTGTCGTGCAACCGGTTTGCCCTCCCCTGCCAGAATTCTATTTTCTCAGAAACCAGTATAAAACCGCCCCAAAATACCGGGCGATAATATGGTGCAGAGTGCGTTGACTGAAAAGCAGTTGCAAGGTCTTCAAGGTATTTCCTGTTTGGAACCACCTGGCTCTGTGACGAAACGATAGCACTTACCTGGCTATCAGAAGGTCGTTGGGCAAAATAGTCGTCGGAAGCCGTTTCCGAGAGCTTCTCTACCCTACCATCAATGCGAACCTGCCTTTCCAAAGCAGGCCACCAAAAAAGCAGGGAGGCATAGGGATTTGCTACAATTTCTGCCCCCTTCTGACTTTGATAATTTGTAAAAAATTGAAAACCTTTTTCATCAACTTTTTTAAGTAAAATCATTCGTACAGAAGGTTTTCCATCAGATGAAGCAGTGGACAAAGCCATTGCATTCGCTTCCCTTTTTTCTGCAGTAAAGGCTTCGGCAAACCATTCCTTAAACAATTCCATTGGGGCTGCTGGCAACTTTTTTTCATCTAAAACTCCCTTATTGTATTCTTTGCGTAATGCAGATAACATCATTTTTACTATTTTTGAAAATAATAACACAAAAAACTGCTCCTGGTTTTTAAAAACCGCTTTTTTATGAAAATACCGTTATGGAACCGAAAAATGCGTACAAGACTTACTATTTGGGGTAAACTGCTTGTAATCTTAATATTATTCTTACTATTTTATATCTGGATGAGAAATATCCATCCTTTTCTTTCAAAAAATAAACCCGTGCAGGCTGATATTTTGGTAGCTGAAGGCTATATCCCTGATTATGCAATGAAAGATGTGATAAAAGAATTTAATAAAAACCATTACCACATACTTGTAGTTTCCGGAAACCCAGTTGATTATGGCTTTTATTACACCAAGTTTGGAAACACTGCAGATGCAGGAAGGGTAACCCTGATAAAATTAGGCATGGACAGCACCAAAGTTTTCAGTGCACCTGCACCTTATTCCAAACGTGATAGAACTTATGCTGCAGCGCTATCAGTAAAACATTTTATGGATTCTATCCGTGTAAAATCCAAAGCAATAAACTTGTATTCATTTGGATGCCATGCACGCCGTAGCTGGCTTTTGTACAAAAAAGCTTTTGGACATGAATATCAGGTAGGGGTACTTTGCTCTTACAAAAACACCTATGATCCAAATAGATGGTGGCGCTGGAGTGATGGTGTCCGTGAAATTACAGACGAAAGTGTAGCTTTTATTTATGCTTCTATATTTTTCAGAAAATAAAAAAAGCCACCCTGCAAGGATGGCTTTTTAAAAAATTTTGGGGGAAATTAATCTTTAACCGATTCCACGATAGCTTTGAAAGCTTCAGGGTTATTCATTGCCAGGTCGGCAAGAACTTTACGGTCAATCTGGATATTTTTTTCATTCAGCTTTCCGATAAAAACGGAGTACGATAAGCCATACTGGCGAACCCCTGCATTGATACGCGCAATCCATAAGCTACGGAATGTGCGTTTTTTGGCGCGACGGTCGCGATAGGCATACACCTGCCCTTTTTCATAAGCATTTTTGGCTACCGTCCAGACGTTTTTTCTCCTTCCGAACTGTCCTTTTACCTTCTTCAGGATTTTTTTCCTTCTTTGTCGCGAAGCGACTGCATTTACACTTCTAGGCATTTTACATCTGATTTTTTACTTCAGCGATCCCGGTTTAACGGAATACTTTCCGGCTGAGAGTAAGGTTAATACTAAAAATTTAACATTGAAGCATTGCTTTTACATTTTTCACATCGGCAGTATCTACCGTGGCAGTATGCGTAAGATTACGTTTGCGTTTGGTAGATTTTTTTGTCAAAATGTGACTTTTGTAAGCATGCTTCCGTTTGATTTTACCTGTTCCGGTAAGGGTAAACCTTTTTTTGGCACCGGACTTGGATTTCATTTTTGGCATTTCAATTAATTTAACAGGTTAATAATCTATTGGGAATTAATAATTTTTATTTTTTTGAAGTAAGTATCATAATCATTCTTTTTCCTTCGAGCTTAGGTAAGCTTTCCACCTTGGCACATTCTTCAAGTTCAGAAGCAAATTTAAGTAGGATTATTTCGCCTTTTTCCTTGTAAACAATGGAACGCCCTTTAAAAAAGACTTCTACTTTTACTTTTGCTCCTTCCTGCAGAAATTTTTCGGCATGCTTTAGCTTAAAATTAAAATCATGATCATCGGTATTGGGACCCAACCTGATCTCTTTTACAATAACCTTTGCGCTCTTGGCTTTAATTTCTTTCTGCTTACGTTTTAATTCGTAGAGAAATTTCTTATAATCAGTTACCTTACAAACAGGAGGGTTGGCATTAGGTGAAATTTCCACCAGATCAAGATCGAGGTTATGGGCTATGTCAAGTGCTTCCTTGATATTATAAATTCCCTGCTGGATGTTTTCTCCTACTACCCTAACCACAGGCCATCGGATATTTTCGTTGATTTTATAAATTTCTTCCTTCTTGCGGGAATTTCCGCCATATACGCGTAGGTTTTGAACAGGTGTTGCTATAACTTACTCCTTTCTTTTAATGAATAATTACAAGCCAAAAGTTTATTCTTCAAGCATTGCGTTAATTTGATCATTTACTATTTGCACAAAAGTTTCGATTGGGAAGGTACCCAAATCACCTTCTCCCTGACGACGGACAGAAACAGAATTGCTAAGTTCTTCTTTTTCGCCTACGATAAGCATGTAGGGAATTTTCTGTAATTCAGCATCCCGAATCTTTTTTCCGGTCTTTTCGCTTCTTTCGTCAATTTGGGTGCGAATTTCGTAATTATTTAGCAAATACAAAACTTTTTTTGCATAATCGTGATATTTTTCACTGATTGGCAGAATTATAGCCTGTTCCGGCGTTAACCAGAGCGGGAACTTCCCTGCACAATGTTCTATTAAAACAGCTACAAACCGCTCCATCGAACCAAAGGGAGCACGATGGATCATCACCGGACGATGTTTTTGGTTATCGTTGCCAATATACTCTAATTCAAATCGTTCAGGCAAATTATAGTCCACCTGGATAGTTCCAAGCTGCCATTTTCTTCCCAGGGCATCCTTCACCATGAAGTCCATCTTGGGTCCGTAAAATGCAGCTTCACCATATTCTACCACTACATTGGGAAGTTGCTTTTCTTCTGCTACTTCGAGGATGGCACGTTCGGCTTTTTCCCAGTTTTCGTCGCTTCCGATGTATTTTTCGTGGTTATTTGGGTCGCGAAGCGAAATCTGTGTGATGAATTCTTTAAAATCCAATGCTTTGAAAATATGCATCACGATATTAAGCACACCGATAAATTCTTCTTTCACTTGGTCGGGACGGCAGAAAATGTGGGCATCGTCCTGCGTAAAACTACGAACCCGGGTCAAACCGTGTAATTCGCCGCTTTGTTCGTAACGATAAACGGTACCAAACTCGGCAAGGCGAACAGGCAAATCTTTGTATGAATGGGGTTTACTATTATAAATTTCGCAATGGTGCGGGCAATTCATGGGTTTTAGCATAAATAACTCGCCTTCCACCGGCGTAGAGATAGGCTGAAATGAGTCTTTGCCGTATTTTTCATAATGTCCAGAGGTTACATACAGGTCTTTATGAGCAATGTGCGGAGTAATCACCTGTTGGTAACCTGCTTTTTTCTGTGCACGTTTTAAAAATTGTTCCAGCCGTTCGCGAAGCGCAGCACCTTTGGGCAACCAAAGTGGCAGACCTGAACCTACTTTTGCCGAAAATGTAAACAGTTCCAGTTCTTTTCCCAGTTTGCGATGGTCGCGTTTTTTGGCTTCTTCGAGCAGAAAAATGTAGTCATCAAGTTCTTTTTGTTTGGAGAACGTGATTCCATACACACGGGTCATTTGTTTGCGTTTTTCGTCGCCACGCCAATAAGCGCCTGCAACGTTCAGCAGTTTAATGGCTTTGATAGAGCCTGTATCGGGCAGATGAGGTCCACGGCAGAGGTCAGTAAAATTTCCGGAATGGTATAATGTAATGCTTCCATCTTCCAGTTCATTTATCAGTTCGAGTTTATATTCGTCACCTTTGCGGGTAAAAAATTCAATAGCATATTTTTTTGAAACTTCTTCCCGTTGAAAGGATTGTTTCTGCCGTGCAAATTCAAGCATTTTTGCCTCGATAGCCGGAAGGTCTTCCGACGATAGTATTGTGTCGCCCAAATCAATGTCATAATAAAAGCCATTTTCAATGTTTGGACCAATGCCGAATTTCACCCCCGGATAAAGGAACTCTATGGCTTCTGCCATAAGATGGGCTGAAGAGTGCCAGAGAGTAGATTTTCCTTCCTCATCATTCCATGTCAACAATTTAACCTTTGCATCCTTATGTATCGGACGGGTAGCATCCCATATTTCTTCATCCACTTTTGCCGAAAGCACATTACGGGCAAGCCCTTCGCTTATGCTTTTGGCAATATCGAGCGCTGTTACACCTTCATCGTATTGTCTCACCGAATTATCGGGCAATGTAATGTTTATCATTGCTTGTCGTTTTATAAAAATAAGCTGCAAAAGTAGTAAAAATATTTATTCCCGGAACGAAAAGCCCGGAAATGAATGGAAAGTTACAAGTAAACTTCCAATGAAACATGTACAAATTTTTACAGGCTAAACCCTTTGAAAGATACTTGTAACTGCCCATTACGTTGAATGTGTGGTTCTGGCTACAAACCGATATTGTATTAATGTGCTTTATGTTCCGGGTCGTCTGGTTTTTTGCAACAGGGAGGCAGGTTTTTGTATGCTTTGGGGTCGGCTGTTACGCCATCGGCATCGTAACCGGTTTTGGATAATGCCAGGCAGATTTTATCCGGGGTGGTTTTATCCGGCTTGTAGGTAACGGTAACAATCTTGGTTTTCAAATCAAGATTGGATTTTGTTACACCTTTTTCATACGCCAGCATGCGTTCAATTCTGTCCTTGCACTGTTCGCATTGTGCCGACGTTTTAATACGGATGGTTTCCGTCTTTTTCCCCTGGGCAGATGCAATGCTTCCGATTAAAATGGTAGCAAACAGGACTAGTACTATTCTTTTTAAAGCTTTCATATTGATTTGATTTATTTGTAAAACGATTATTTATTTATGATTATTTCAAAGTATAACGCAAACCGGCATATACGAGAGCACCTGTAACTGGTCCCCATACCATAGAACCATCGAAATGGGTATGATACGGTTTCCAGTATTCTACAATCAGATCGTCTTGAATGTAACCGGTAAAATTTTCACCACCAAGGTAAGCATCAAAGTACTTGAATTTTCGGGTAATCTGAGCCAACAGGTTGAAATATTCCGGCGAATGTGTTGTCCGTTGCAGCTTTGCAGGCATTTTGTAGGTGTCGGGCAAGCGAGCACTACCATTGAACTGTCCGGTAATATCAAACTTCCATTTATCGAAATGGGTGGCATAGGATAAGGTAATCAATCCTTTGTAGTTGTTGGTAAAAGGCTTGTCGCGAAGTCTGCCGCCAATTTCCATTTTCACATCATTTCTCCGATAAGCCATCGTTACGGAAAGGTTTTTCAGAGGCGAAAAAGTGAGTTGCGCCTGCAGGCTGTTGGAATAGGACTTCCCGTCAAGGTTATAAAAATATGCCGCATTGGGCATGCTGTCCATATCCGTAATCACCTGGTGGACAAAACTGGTACGATAGGCATCAATGCTAAACTCGGCAGTACGGGTAAACAGCTTGAACTCTCTGGTAATGTTTGTTCCGAAGTTCCAGGCTTCTTCCTGATCGAGCTTTTCCGAAAAAACAAGTTTTCGCTGGCTGATAAAGATGCCACTGTTTTCGGACAATACGTTAGCGGTACGGTAACCTTTGCCTGCCGAAGCCCGGAAAGTAGTTTTGGTATCAGGTTTGTATCTCAAATGGAACCTTGGTGTAACAAAAAACCCGTAGTCGTTGTGGTAATCGCCACGCAAGCCGGCAATCAACGTAAGTTTGTCCTTGTAGTCAAAAGTGTATTCGGCAAAGGCTCCCGGGACACGTTCCGTACGATTCAGATAGTAAGTAACCTGTTTATAATCAACGAGTGTAAACAAATCATAGTCTGTGCCTCCCCCATTAATCTCATAAAGGTAGGTAAGCTGTTTCTGCTTGTAGTTTTCGATGTAATCGTCGTACAAAAAGCTTAAACCGGCAGTAATTTTATGATTTGGATTTTTTATTTGTGTATTAAAAATCAGGTTCGCATACAGATTCTTTTCGTGCCCGTAATAATGATTGATGCCATAAAAACCTTTCTGTTCATGGTTTACACCCGATAGAACCAAACCAAGACTGGAGTTAGGATGATTGGGAAAGAAAAAACCGTTTTTCCAGAATGCTTCCACCCTCTTGGTACGGATGCTCAAGCCATAAGCCTTGGTGCCGACAGTAATTCCGGTGGTGTCGTCGGTAAAATTGCTTTTATCAAAATTAGTCTGTCCTCCATTACGGTCTTCGTCAATGTATTTTATCCCGAATTTGGAAGCCATTTTCCCAGGAAGGATGTAATCCCAGCGATTGAACAGGCTGTAAGTAGTGAGCTTTGGCAAGTCGAGAAAGCCATCGTCGTTACGGTCTATCTTATTTTGAAAATCATCGGCATGCACCAGTACCATCGTACTCAGTTTGTCGTTGAGTTTTACAGCGGAGTTTACGTTGGCTTCCAGCCGTCCGTTGCTGTTTCCATAAAGGTTTACAAACAGTTTTTCGCTGTTTTCCGGCTTCTTGTATTCCACATTTATCTGTCCGGTAATAGATTCGTAGCCATTCACTACCGAAGCAGTTCCCTTAGAAATCTGAATGGATTCCATCCACGATCCGGGAATATAATTTAAACCATAAGCTTGTGCCAAACCACGTACCGAAGGAAGGTTTTCTGTCATTATCTGGCTATAGATACCTGCCAAACCAAGCATTTGTATTTGTTTTGCCCCGGTTACAGCGTCGGAATAGCCTACGTCAACCGTAGCATTGTTTTCAAAGCTTTCTGAAAGGTTGCAGCAGGCAAGTTTTTGCAAACCGGCAGTGGTGATTACTTCTGTTTTTATGAATTTAAGTCCGGAAATGTAAGAGCCATTCACTCTTTCCCGGATTTCCACCGAGGCAAGTTCCCTGTCGGCAGTAAGTACAATATCAATTTTGGTTTGATTTTTCGAGATAAGCAAAGTATCAAACTTATATCCCACATAGCTAACTATCAGTTTTAAATCGCCAGCAGATGGTTTCCTCAGGCTGAATCGTCCGTGCTCGTCGGTAGTAGTGCCAGATTGTGTCCCCAGCCAGAAAACGTTGGCAAACAACAAGGGGGTTTTCTGATTGTTTTTGTCCAGTTCATTTACAGTTCCTTTCAGATAATTATTTTGTCCTGAAATATTAAGAACTGTAATTAAAAATATATTTGTCAACAGTATTTTTAATATCGTCTTCATTTTTTTCCAAATTAAATAAAAATAAACAATGGTTGAAACAAAGTTTCAGCGTTAATTAAAACATGGAAGAAAAGAAGAAATCACAAAAGCAATTGTGAAACAAAGGAAAGCAAGACTTTCCCCGATGGCAAAAGAAATTTGATGGGTGGTAGCTCTACCGTTGCAATTTTAATGCTGCTGAAAAGAGTTTCCGGGTGAAAAATGAATACAAGTTGTTGGAAAACGAACTTTATAACATTCAACACCTTGCTTAAAACGTATTGAAGATTAATTTTTAATGCTTTAACCGCATTGGTACAGCAATGAATAAATGGATTCGCATCCTTTGGGTTGCTTTTTACCATGTTGTTTTGAGCAACTTTTTCCGGAAGAATAGTTTCCGGTGTTTTTACATCTTTTTTGCAACAGGAGTCCTCCTTTGGAGATTCAGTAGATTCACATTGGTGCTTAAAAGCGTTGAAGCTGAATTGTGTAACATTCATCGCATTGCAACTATGCACAAACAATCTTATTCCCAAGGTGGAAAAGAGAAAATACCCGGCAAAGAATACAATTACTATTTTACCACTTACACTTTTCATGCTGCAAAAATATATGATAGAAACGAATTAAAACAATTTTTGTTTTTTTAACATAGATTTAACAAAAAAATATTTCGGAAAACGCCCATGAGTCAGGTTTTCCTTGCCGCAGTCAGTTATTCTGGAGAAGTTACATCAAAACAGCATTAATACGTAAACGTAATAAGCTAATATTCATAATTTTTATGAGGTTTGATCCGCTGGGAAATAAATATTGAATTGCTTTTTCGCTTTCCGGAGTTTGTGTGAAAATAAATTCTACCTTTGCAACCCCAAAACCCAAGCGGGAAAAAAATATTTTTCATGCAGAATATCAGAAACATTGCCATCATCGCCCATGTTGACCACGGCAAGACAACCCTTGTGGATCGCATTCTTTACCAATGTCAGCTTTTTCGTGAAAACGAACAAAAAGAAGAATTGATACTCGACAGCAACGATCTGGAACGCGAACGCGGTATCACCATCCTTTCCAAAAATGTATCCGTACGTTATAAAGATGTTAAAATAAATATCATTGATACTCCGGGACATGCCGACTTCGGCGGGGAAGTGGAAAGGGTGCTCAACATGGCTGACGGTGTTCTTTTACTTGTTGATGCTTTTGAGGGTCCTATGCCACAAACCCGTTTTGTGTTGCAAAAGGCACTTCAACTACATAAAAAGCCGATAGTTGTAATTAATAAGGTTGACAAACCCCACTGTAATCCCGACGACACGATGGAAGCGGTTTTCGACCTGATGTGCAATCTTGATGCTACCGAAGACCAGTTGAATTTTCCTATCGTTTTTGGCTCTTCCAAACAGGGCTGGATGGGTAGCGACTGGAAGACACCTACCAACGATGTTACCTATTTGCTTGATACCATTATACAACACATTCAGCCGGCACATTACGAAGAAGGAAGCACACAGATGATGATTACTTCCATTGATTATTCCTCCTACGTGGGACGCATAGCCGTGGGCAAACTTACCCGGGGAGTCCTCAGATGGGGCATGCCCGTATCGCTGGTAAAACGCGACGGTTCGGTTATTAAAACCAAAGTCCGCGAGCTCTATACTTTCGAAGGTCTTGGCAAGGAAAAGATGAAACAAGATGTACATCCGGGCGAAATAGTGGCGGTAATGGGCATAGAAAATTTTGATATTGGCGATACCCTTGCCGATTTTGAATTCCCGGTACAACTGAAACCCATCAGTGTAGATGAACCTACCATGAGTATGCTGTTTACTATCAATACATCGCCATTCTTCGGAAAAGAAGGCAAGTTTGTTACTTCGCGCCACCTGCGCGAACGCTTATACCTCGAAACGGAAAAAAATCTGGCATTGAAGGTTGAGGAAACAAGTTTGGCAGATGCCTTTACAGTATTTGGCAGAGGTGTGTTGCACCTGTCCATCCTCGTAGAAACTATGCGACGCGAAGGATACGAGTTTCAGCTTGGTCAGCCAAACGTCATCATTAAGGAAATAGAGGGCGTTAAACATGAGCCTGTGGAACTGCTTACGGTGCACGTGCCCAAAGATTTCTCGGGCAAGGTTATTGAGCAGGTAACTATGCGCAAAGGCGAAATACTGAATATTGAAACCAAAAACGACAGGGTTTACATTGAATTTTCCATCCCTTCAAGAGGTCTTATTGGGTTGCGAAACAATATCATGAACGTTACTGAAGGCGAAGCCGTGATGGCTCACCGGTTCAAAGCTTTTGAACCCTGGAAAGGCGAAATTAACCAGCGACACAACGGCGCATTGATTGCTATGGAGACAGGTATGGCTATCCCTTTTTCGCTCCACAAGCTCCAGGACAGGGGCAAATTTTTTATTGAACCGGGCGAAAATATTTATGGCGGGCAGGTGATAGGCGAATATACCCGCCAGGACGACCTCGTGGTGAATGTATGCAAGACGAAGAAACTTACCAACATGCGGGCTTCGGGTTCGGATGAAAAGATGATGATAAGCCCTGCCATTAAATTTTCGCTGGAGGAAGCTATGGAATATATCACCGAGGATGAATACCTCGAAGTTACCCCTGCCTCTATCCGGTTGCGCAAAATCCTTCTCGACGAAACTGAACGCAAACGCAAGCAGAAAACGTTATAGTTTCAGATTTTAAATTTCAGGTTTCTGGTTTTTCGTTTCAGGTTCTTTCGGTGAACATGCCTGAATAGCATCTACCCAAACAGACTTTTCTGAAAGTCAATTGGTAAAAAAACAACAGCCCCCATATTCATGCAGCAGTATTGCTAAAAAACGGAGGTTCGAAATACCTTTCAGGGTAAGATGTATCATATTTCCAAATTAAAGATAATTGTACAAACTTTACCATTACTTATATCCAAAAACCTTTTTATACAATATTTTAAAAAAATATTTGAACTTTAAAAAAAATCTAAAAAAATTATTTACATTTGTATGCCAATGTAATTATAGAGTTTTTGACATCTTGAAACAAAAAAGGGTATCCGGCTGATTGATTTAAATGTAACAAATAAAATAATAAGCGAAATTCACTCCTTCGTAAAAAAAAAGAAGTTCATGAATTCCTTTTAATGAAATTTTAAATCAACTGACATGAAAAAGTATAGTTTACATTTATTATTTTTCATTCCATTTTTTATTTCTAATGAAATCTTATCGCAAACTGATAGTCTGGATATTTATAATTTAAATCTTAATGAATTATCAAAACTGAAAATAACTTCTGCTTCCAAGGTTTCTCAGAATATTAACGAAGTTCCTTCAACTATCTATATTATTACCCAGGCAGAAATACAAGAAAACGGATATTTTACTCTTGAAGAGGCATTGTCGGTTCTTCCCGGTTTCCAATTTAGGAATATACAAGGCATAAATAGCTATGTTTTTCAGCGTGGGGTACCCAATCAAAACAACCTGACATTGGTACTAATTGATGGTGTACAGATAAACGAACTCAATTCAGGGGGATTTTATGCCGGAGGTCAGTACAACCTGTCGAATGTTGAACGCATTGAAGTAATTTATGGTCCTTCTTCTGTAGCCTATGGAACCAATGCAGTAACGGGTATTATCAATATTATTACCAAAAGTGCTTTGGAAAAGAGGGCTGTAATCAACACATTGATTGGCTCCTTCAATACTTCAGAATGTGATATTAATTATTGCCATGTGAATAAAAAAAAGACCATTGGAATATCGGTTTCGGGCATGCTAAAAAAAACAGATAAAGCTAATTTGAAAGAACAGGCAGGTGATAATAACTGGACGGGACTGATGGATAACTTTGAAAATGATTATTCTTTCGATTTGAAAGCACAGATAAAAGATTTCGTTATTGGTACCAACTATCTTTATAAACAAGCTTCTACTGCCACGTGGGTTAAGTCAGCAGGTACTGCATATAGAGACTATGGAACTTCCTGGAATATCCGGTTTATTAATAATTACCTGAAATATAATAAAAAAATATCCAAAAAACTAACTTACTCTTCCGTTTTATATAATCGAAATGCAACCGTACTTGCGAATACAATTTATTATGTTGTAGATACCGCTCAAATTGGATATTACCGTCCAAACAATTTAACCGGATTTGAAAACATATTAAACTATAATATAAACAATTTTTTTTCAGTTACCGGTGGTTTATTATTTGAATACGAGCAACTGTCAAAAAAAAATACTTCATCATACAGCGATTCGCCCGAACACAAGCCACCAAAACCTGAAAAGCCTGTAATGGTTGATAATACCCTGGCAAGTATTTTTATCGAACCACGGGTTACACTATTTAAAAATCTTTATCTTTCAGGAGGTTTGCGTTTTGATCAAAGCAGCATTTACGACCAGGTTTACACACCCCGTGCAGGTCTTATCTATCATTTTCGCAAACACATACTGCGTTTTTCGTATGCTGAGGCTTTCAGAGCTCCCAAATCGTGGGACTATACCGATGGTTTAGGCAACCCTTCCCTGTTACCAGAAAAAATGAAATCAATAGAAGCTGCATTTGTGTTCTCTATAGTTGACAATTTTAAAATTGATGTAATCGGATATAAAAATAATCTTGAAAATGCTATTGTAAAAGAGGTTTTAAACGAAGGATACAGATGGGAAAATAGTGGAAAAATAAAAACAGACGGAGTTGAAATATACATCAGGTATGTATCGAATAGGTTAAAATCATCGCTAAACTACACTTTTAATCAAAGTTATAATGAGCATGATGATTTTGTTCCTGAAATAAGTAAATACAGCGGTAGCGCAAGTGTAACGTATTCTTTCAGCGAATATATAAAGCTAAATCTTCGTGCGAATTATATCGGAGAAAGGGAAAATCCCAAATTAATTGTTTCAACCAATAGTAAAGAAATAAAACCCTGCTTGATATTCCACGGGGCATTGTCATTGGTAAATTACAAAGGTTTTACCGTTCAGCTATCAGCCAAAAATTTATTAAACCAAAAGTATTACCACACTTCAAACAGAGAGCCTGACAGGTATCGCCAACCTCAGCGTACCATCATGTTGTCTATTGGCTATGTATTAAATAACCAAACAGATAAGAGATGAAAAAAATAACTCTATTTGTCTGCATATCTATTATTTGTTGTTTTACGCTAAACCCCAACATTTGGGCACAACAAATACAGCGCCCGGTAGCTATAAGCGCTTATATCTATAATTTCGTAAAAAATGTTCGATGGCAAAACGAAGAGGCAATTAAAGAATTTCATTTTCTGGTTATTGGCGATGACAAAAATGTTTTCCGGGAATTACAAAAATTATCGAAATCCAAAACTATTCGAGACAAACCTATAATAGTATCGTACTCAAGTAAATCAGACAATATTGAAAATGTCCAGTTGATTTTTGTTACAAAAAGTAAAGAGAAAAAACTTGTTGAAATCTTCGATAAAATTGAAGGGAAAAACATACTTCTTGTTACCGACAACTATCAGGATAAAGGGCTGATAATGATTAATTTTTTTGATTCGGAAAAGGGCACACTTCAATTCGAAATAAACAAAGCCAATATTATAAATCAGCATATTAGCATTATGCCGGATATGATTTTGCTTGGAGGAACTGAAGTTGATGTTATGGCATTATATTATGAAGGACAGCAAAGTTTGCGAAGCCTTCAAAAACACAGTGAGAATCTTGAAAACAACCTGAGCCACTTAGAAAGCATTATTGCAACGAACACAAAAGAAATACGTGAACAAAAGGATAGTCTTAACAGACAAACGCAACAAATTAAAGAACAGCAAAAGACTTATTATAACCAGACACAATTGCTCAATAATAGCGAAAAAGAACTGGTAATCCAAACTCAAAAAATTACGGAACAAAAAACAATACTTGATGCCCAATTTCATGAACTGGAAAAACAAAAAGCTGACCTAAAAAAAGGCAACAAGCTATTTCTGGATCAAGAAAAAAAGATAAACCGTCAAAAGTCGGAAATCTTGTTGCAATCGAAAATACTTAAAGGACAAGGTACAACAATTCACCGGCAGCAAAACTTGGTATTCCTGCTTAGTATCATCACTATTCTTGTCGCAGTACTGGTTTTTTCAATTTATCGTGGATATAAAACCAAACAGCAACTAAACAAACAGTTAGAAAAAAGAGTAGAAGAACGAACCAATGAATTAAATATCTTAAACGAGCAGTTACAGGTTGAACTTACAGAACGTAAACAGGCAGAGGTATCTTTACGTAGAAGCGAAGAACGGTATCGGTTTTATTCGAACGCAATCCGGCATCAATGCTTATTTACGAGCGCAATAATTTTAAAATATTAGCTGTTAATGAAGCATTCCTGAGACATTATGGATATTCATCTGAAGAAATGTTATCTATGTTTCTATCCGATTTATATCCAGCAGAAGAAAAAATGCCCATTGTTGAACTGGCAAAAAGCATCCATGGACATGCTTGCGCCGGCGAATGGCATCATATTAAAAAAGACGGTTCAATTATTTCCATTATCGCTATTTCCCACGATATTGAATATATGGGACAAAAAGCCCGCATTGCTGTTGTAACTGACATAACTGATCGTAAAAAAGCAGAAGAAGAAATTCAGAAACTGAACCAAACCCTTGAGGGACGTGTCGCCGAAAGAACAGCCCAATTGGAAACTGCAAATAAAGACCTCGAATCTTTTGCCTATTCCATTTCACATGATCTTCGCGCACCCTTGCGCCATATTGATGGTTTCTCTCGTATCCTTAAAGGCAGCATCCCCAATAAAACCAGCGAAACAGAACGTTTCTTCAACAAAATAAGTGAATCTTCTTCCAGAATGTCAAAAATGATTGACGATTTATTAACCTTCTCCCGTTTGGGACGGAAGAGTATCAATAAAACGGAAGTTGATCTGAATGAATTGATAGTAAGAGTAATTAACCATTTCAAACCCGATACCGAAAATCGCAGTATAGAATGGAAAATTGAAAAGCTTCCGGTAATAAATGGGGATGCAAATCTTTTATTACTGGTGTTCGAAAACCTGATTTCAAATGCTATAAAATTTACATCCAAAAGAGAAAACGCCATCATCGAAATTGGCAGAATAAACAAAGATTCCAGGTTTGGATTTTTTATTAAGGATAATGGCGTAGGGTTTGATATGCAATATATTGATAAGCTATTTGGTGTTTTCCAACGCCTGCACACACAGGAAGAGTTTGAAGGTACCGGCATAGGCTTAGCAAATATCAAACAAATCATTCAAAAGCACGGAGGTACAATTAGTGCCGAAGGAGAATTAAATAAGGGCGCCACATTTTATATAAATCTTTAAATTTAATAATCATGAACAATATTCCCCCTATGTTAAGTAATCATTAAGATATGATGTCGTATTTTAGCTATCACTTAAATATAATTCTTTGGTTAAAACTTGTATTCGTTTTTCGTTTCCTACTATCCATACTTTATCACCCGTTTCAAATACAAGATCCGATTCTGGGTTCAGGAGACGTATCCCGTTTCTTTCTACACCGACTACCAAACCTTTGGTTAGTTCACGAATACGCGATTCACGAATATTTTTCCCGGCAAGTGGTGAATGCTTACCTACAGTAAAATGATGGAGCGATACTTTTTGCTTTGTGTTTACTATCTGTGATTCATTCATAGACGACTCAAGGTGTTTTTTAAACTTTTCGAGTTGTTCATCCGTTCCTATTACCGAAAGTTTATCGTTAGGAAACAGGTACTCGTCGCGCCCGGGAACATTAATCACGAAATCTCCACGTTCAATCACTGCAATATTTACTCCGAATTCTTCCCTTATTTTTGATTCCAATAATAATTTCCCAATGTATGGTGATAATGCATTTAATTCAAATGTAGCAATATGCGTATCCCATGGGGCTAATATTTCTTTCTTTTCAACTTCACGTTCATTAAGGTTAGTTAAAAATCGCATTTCAATTTTTCCATAAAATGTTTTTATTTTTTTTGAAAATAATAAAAGAATAATACAGGAAACGATAATACCTATAAGAGCAATCCATGGCGAAAACAAACGATCGAATAAGAACCCGATATAGAAAACAGCTAATGCAACTCTGGACGTCAGTAAAACAAGTAAAGGGCCACGGTGATACGTTTTTAACCACACATTGGCATATGCCTGGCGTTGGGTTCTGCGAAAAGCGAGTGCCCATAAAAAGGGGGACAGAACGGCAAGAGTTACAGTTACTGTAATTATCTGGCTCCACCCGTAACTTGCGAATAAGGGTGCAAGATATTGTGTGCTTAATAAAATAATTGTAATAATGACTACAGAAAATACTACCACATTAATAAAGTAGAAACGCAGCATTTTTTTCCATTCACTTATCTCTGCCATGTTTTGAGCACCAACACTATAGGTAACTAATAAATTTTTCCATTTTGGGGGCAGGATGCTTTCTATACGTTTATAAACAGGTTCGGAAAAACGTATCATATACGGCGTAGTAAATGTAGTTAACACCGAAACGGCAACAGCCACCGGGTATAGAAAATTGCTGGTTACGTTTAAAGTAAGACCCAGGGTTGCAATGATAAAAGAAAGCTCACCAATCTGTGAAAGGCTCATACCTGATTGTACCGCTATTTTGAGAGGTTGCCCGGCAGCCAACACGCCCATAGTTACAAAAAGTGGTTTACCAAGAAACAATACCAATGTAGCTGCCACAATGGGTATGGCATGTTGTACCAGCATTTGCGGATCCAGTAACATGCCTACCGATACGAAGAAAATTGCCCCGAAAAGGTTTTTCACCGATTTGGTAAGGTGTTCTATCTTTTCTGCTTTGGTTGTTTCTGCCAAGATAGAACCCATAATAAAAGCACCGAGTGCAGGAGAAAAACCGGCGTATGTTGCCAGCACTACCATTAAAAAACATAATGCCAGTGATATAATCAGCAATGTTTCTTCGTTCATAAATGAACGGATTTTTATAAAAAGTGTTGGTAGGAAAAATATTCCGGACACAAACCACAAGACTAAAAAGAAAGCCAGTTTTAAAACCGACATAACCATTTCGCCTCCGGCAAATGTTTTACTAACAGCCACTGTGGACAGTAATACCATCAGTAAAACAGCTACCAGATCTTCAATAACCAATACTCCTGTTACAATGCCTGTAAATTTTTGATTCTTTACACCTAATTCATCAAAAGTCCGTATTATAATTGTGGTTGATGCAATAGCGAGGATTCCCCCTAAGAACAGACTGTCCATGGCATTCCATCCTAACATTTTCCCCACATTGTAGCCTAAGAACATGGTTAATGTTACCTCGGTTAAAGCTGTTATAACGGCTACTGCGCCAACCTTAATTAATTTTTTAAAACTAAATTCAAGCCCAAGCCCAAATAACAGAAATATCACACCAATGTCTGCCCAAGTTCTGATACTTTCGATTTCAACAATGGTAGGAAACAATTTAAAGTTGGGTCCCACTAAAAGCCCTGCAATTATATACCCTAATACCACCGGCTGCTTTAATTTTCTAAAAAGCAGTGTTACAATGGCAGCAGCACCCAGTATAAGTGCCAAATCAACTATAAGTACAGGTAGATGTAACATTAATATTGCACCTTAATTTTATTTAAAATTTCATCATCTGTCAGCCCATCCGGAGCTTATATTGCATTCAAATTTTCAGGTAAAGAATTTTCGCAATACCTTCCTGCCGCAATATAACAAATGTGCAGCTAATTTATTAAAAATTTCTTTATATTGTAGCTGTTGTGGTATTGCAAAAAAACCGCTATTTCAGCTTTATTTGGTGATTATTTTTAAACAGAATAATATCAGGAGATTCCTGTTCGACACGATAAACATCTGTGCCGGTCTCCCGTATTAAAAGCTCGTCAGCACATAATGGCCCTTTTGCATCATCCTTCCCTTTGCTTGTTATGTAAATGTTGTCTTTGGGATCGTTTACCCTGAATTTCATTTCAAACAACGACCAGTCTCCATTTATCACTTCGCTGGATTCGGGGAAACCTACTGTTGATGTCCACTGATTTGCTACGGGGTTATATTCTTCCACAATAAAACGGAACCAAAGATTAAGTGCATCTTTATAACCATTATACATCCACAGGCTTACGGTGTATTCTTTGTCTTTTTTAAAAGTATTTGGGGCGAATTCAGCAAAAACGTTTTTGCCTTTCTTTATTCCCATGTAAGCACCTTTTTCACGGAAAGTTAACCCATTTACGGTATTTTCGTAGCCATTGTAATACAGAAATGAGGAAGAGTCGGTTACAAGAAACCCTTGCTTTTGATATAGCTTGTTTTTTATGGCAAGAAAATGTTGGTATTCGTCGTTAGCTGGATTGTAAAACAAATCATTAACTTGCAAACTGTACAAAGAAAAGTCATTGTTTTGCAATACTAATTTACACCGTTTTAGAATATCATTTTCGTAATCTGTCAGAGGTTCACGGCTTACAATTACAAGAAATGGTTTATCTGACTTAATATCTCGATGTATTGGTTTTTCATAAAATCCTGGTGACACCACCTGAACTATCTTTTTACTTTCCGGAATAGATGTTCTTGTAAGATAAGCTCCCATGATAGGCAAATTCATGTGATAGGACAAAGTCATACTTTCTTTTACGATATCGTTATTGCGTGGCCGTGAAAAGCTTTCGGAACCAGCATAATAAAATGGTAAGGGGAAAATTGCCTGGTAATCCGACGAATTTATTCCATCAGTAGCTTCTTTCCATTTTGAGGGCATAAATTCCGGAGCAAAAACATTGGAAGCTTGAGTTAGTTGAGGTTTATACTCTTTATGATAAGGTGATCCCTCACAAAAAAAAGATAAAGGCACAGCAATCATTAACAAAATAGAGGCAACTTTTTGGTTCTTGTTTCTCAGCAAAACAGACCAGTTCCATGCTGTATAGCTGCAAAATAGCGTAATAACAAAAAAGAAGACCCAGGTAAATCTTCCCGTTGACCGGAATTGTTTGAATACAGGAAACGCATCAAGCAAAGAAGGTATTTGTTTAAATGGGATTCCAAAAGCATACAGCAATACGATAGCCCCTGCTAATACCGCTATTGTAAGCTCACGGTTGGCTGCTGCTTTTAAAAAAGAATTTTCCTGTTTTTTTACCAGCTTGCGAATAAACATGCTCAGTAATGTAATCAACACCGCCGTGGTAGCAATACCCACATACGACCACGACTCCCATTTTATTTTGATTTCGAAAGGAAATATTTTGTCATATACCGGGCGCAAAGGCGAATGATGGGGCATAAAAATGTCGTCGGGCTCGGCATTATAATTTAAAAAACCCGACGGATTATCAGTTCTTCCCGGGTGGATATCGGTAAGCGAAACATAAACAACGAAGAAAATAACAGGAATGACAATGGAAATCAATAAATATACGTAATGTTGCAAGCATTTATACAGTTTTTCTTTTTTATAAAATGATGAAATCAGCCAGTAGGCAAAGTGAAATGCTATCGCCATCATTCCCAGGTAAGCGTGGATAAACAGCCAGAAAAGATTGTTAAGCATTAAAAAGATTGCCCATTTATGTTTTTTATCACTCCTTCCATAGCGAATAATAAGATACAATGTCAATGGGATACAAACGCTATAGGATAAAGCAAGATGGCCCGTAAGCCGGAAAAGTTGTGGCGCCAGAGCGGTTATGCCCAAAGCAGAGAAAAAGGAAAACCATATGGGAACGGAAAATAATCGCAGGATATGATATAAAATAATTAATGTAAAAAAAATAGAAATAATCATCAAAAAATTAACTATCCCTATACTATATAATTTTGTTGACGGGAAAATATTGCCGAGTACCATAAGCGCATTTGCCAGTACAGGATGACAATCGGTATAAAGATAATTTTCTCCGTAAGGGTAATTCATCCCGCTAAAATTAACGTAACTTGTGTCATTTTTAATATGATAAGCATAGGTGTAATAATTTTTCATTCCATCTCCACTGTTGCTGAACATATATTGATTGGGATGTAGCAATACCCTGTGATAAAATGCAAAAACGATTATTAACGCCAGCAAATAAATAATATAGTTTTTCGGATTTTGAAAAGTAGATGTAGTCATGGCTTTAAAGTTTTCGCACCAAATTTAAGAAAAAACAATAAAGAAAAAAATAACTTTGATAGTTATACTATAAAAAAATAACATAATAAATAATAATAATTACCTGATATTTTACCTACACAAATTTATTAATAAAAAATTTTTTGTGCCCCTTTGCAAAGAACCATATGATTCTCTGCGGTTTAATTTTTTTACCGCATATGACGGGAAGAATTGCGCAGAGGATTGCAAAGCCTACCTTGTTGAAAAAATAACGTATCATAATAATAATCATTAACATTTTCCTTCATAAATAATTGTTTTATACTTTTGAACAGGAAAACGGATAATCATAATATTTTTTATTAGCATGCTTATCCTTACATGTATTAAACCCACATTACATTTTAATAGTCTGGTAGAGATAATAATATGTTTCATTACTGATTAAAAACAGTAACAAACTGGTTTTAACCAGTAGAAGAAATAGTAATAAACCGTCTGGAAGTGGTTATTAGGTGTTATGCTACCGGTTATAAATAGTTCCGGACCGGTTATAAGGTGTGATGTTACTAATTGTAAATAGTTCTGAGTGAACGAAAATATATTTTGGCATAAAAAAACAATTCTGGCATTTACAGGTTTTTAGCACAATCTAACCAATCTCCCTCAATCACTTCAATCTTTTTCCGGTGATGCAAAATGTGTTTAATACTATATCTGAATGGGAGAGAATTATTTTTCCTACTTTTACACCATTACTCATTATTATCATTTAATGGTGAATGACAATATATTGCTATTTATGGATATCAGCTCCGGGGAACTAATTCTTATTTTTATGGCAATATTTCTCGTATTCGGTCCTAAAAAAATACCCGAATTCGCCAGAAAGATGGGAAAAATTATGTTCGAGTTTCGCAAGGCTGCCAATAATATTACCAAAGAGTTTAACCAGGAAACCGGAGCCATAAAAGACGAATTAAACGAAACAGAAAAAATTATCAGCGAACAGACAGAAAAAATTAAGGCTGAGATTACCAAAAGCAAACAAAAAATTATAGACAATTTAAAAACAGAGGATAACAATACCCCGACATCCTCTGACGTTAATACAATTCACTCCACTGAAAACAATAATGTGTAAAATTTGATTTACTTTGCACCTCTATACCTTGTTACTTATGAATCACAGGAAATTTATCTTTTGTATCCTCGCTCTCGTCATTCTTCCACTTGCCGGATTTTCCCAAAGCAAACTTGTTCAAAATGCCGATAACGCCTTTCGTAATCAGCGTTATACTTATGCTATCAATAAATATAAAAAGGCTTACACCAGGGTAAAACGAAACAAAGCGGAAAAAAACCGCATCTGGTTCCAGTTGGCTGAATGTTACCGCCTGACCAATGATATCAAAAAAGCCGAAGCTGCTTACCGCCGGTTAATTAAGGCAAATTACGAGGAAGAAAAACCCATCCTGTTACTTTATTATGCCGATATGCTTCGTATCAACAACAAAACAGAAGAAGCACTTTTGCAATATAAAGCTTACCAGGAAAAAGCGCCGGAAGACCCGCGTGGAGCCAATGGAGTACAGTCGTGTTTGCTTATAAACGAATGGAAAGACAAGCCCTCGAAATATGAAGTTGCCAATGTAAAAAAAATCAATACTAAAGAAGATGACTTTTCTCCCTGTTTCATGGACGATAATTTCAATACGCTGATTTTTACTTCCTCACGCGAAGGTGCAGTAGGTAAGGAAACCGATGAATGGACAGGACAAAGTTTCAGTGATCTCTTTGTTGCCCGAAAAGACCGCAAAGAAGAATGGGGCGCACCGGTTTTATTAGATAACAACGAAAATATTAATACCGAAGCCAATGAAGGTACTCCTTTTATGAATGCCCGGTATTCTTCTTTGTATTTTACCCGTTGCCTGAACGATAAAAGCCGCAAATCGGGTTGCCAGATTTATATGAGCAAACGCTCAGGACGTAGCTTTGGCAAAGCCGAACTGGTTTCCATTGGCAACGATACTGTTTCTGTTTTTGGTCATCCTACCCTTAGCGGCGACGAACTTACCATTTACTTCGCCTCCGACAAAACAGGTGGTTTCGGTGGCAGAGACATCTGGATGGCAAAACGCGAAAACAGTACGGGCGCTTTTGGCAGACCACAAAACCTGGGTGCCTCAGTAAATACCCCCGGCGATGAGGTGTTTCCATTCCTGAGAAACGATACCATGCTATACTTTGCATCCAATGGTCATTCCGGAATGGGTGGATTAGACATTTTTAAAACTACCCTTGAGGGGAAAAAGTGGAGCAAACCGGTAAACCTGAAAACTCCGGTAAATTCCAGTTTTGATGACTTTGGAATTGTATTCGAACCTGATGCCGAACAGGGATACTTTAGTTCGTGCCGACAGGGCGGAAAAGGGCTTTCCGATATCTATTCCTTCATTGAACCTCCACTGATTTTTACCCTTGCCGGAACAGTGAAAGACGACCGTACTTTGCAATTTATGCAGGGAGTTTCGGTAAAACTTATCGGAAGCAACGGTTCTTCCCTCGAAACCAAAACCGACCCCAAAGGCAATTATTCTTTCACCAAATCGCAGATTAAGCCCAATACAACCTACGAAATCACCGTTTCAAAACAAAATTATTTTACCGAAAAAGGAAAAGAAACCACCGTAGGATTGGAACGCAGCAAGGATTTTATCCACAACTTTGTTCTGAAACCCATTCCCGAAAAGCCCATTGTACTCCCCGATATCCTCTACGATCTGGCAAAATGGGACTTGAAACCACAATATCAGGATTCGTTACAGGGACTTATCAAAACACTCGACGAAAACGAAACACTGGTAGTTGAACTTGCCTCTCATACCGATAGCCGCGATACCGAAGAACGTAACGACATCCTTTCACAAAAACGCGCTCAAAGTGTTGTGGATTATCTGATACAACGCGGAATTGACCCCGATCGGCTAATTGCCAAAGGCTATGGCGAACGCGTACCGCGAATACTTGATAAAAATATTACAAAAGATGGTTTCCTGTTTAAATCCGGCACCACTCTTGATGAAACTTTTATTGAATCATTGAAAACTACCGAGGAAAAAGAAGCTGCACATGCCCTGAACCGTCGTACCGAATTCAAAGTGGTTAGCAAAGATTTTGTTCCCAAACCCAAAAATGCTCCTTTAACCACCGAACAAAAAATTGATATTATCACTCAGCCCGATGTGAATACCGTTGCTATTAATATTTTACCCAACAACAACATCGAAATCCCTTGTATTGTTGATGGTTTTAACCGGAAAATAATTTTCGAAAAAGCAGAAAAAGACTTAACTGTTTCACTCGAACAAACCTTGAAACTTCTTCAGGACGGAGCCATAGGCAAATCCGATTTCAAAGGAGATGCCGAAAAAATTCTTGCCGAAGGTAGCGTTGCCGATAAAGCTGTTTTCACGATAAAAGAAATGCGTATAGGCGATAAAACCATCAACAATATCGAAGCCATTGTTAGCCACCGATTAAAAGTTCCGATGATGTTTGGTGAAACCATATTATCTAAATTCAGCAACTTTACAATTGACGAAAAGAAAAAGCAACTGATTTTTAAATAAAACTATATTTTATTTTTTAACCATTAAGACACTAAGTTACACTAAAGTCATAAATGCAAGGAGCTCTCAAATACAACCTTCGCGGCGTTTCGGCAAGCAAGGAAGATGTGCACGAAGCCATTAAAAACCTCGATAAAGGACTATTTCCAAATGCTTTTTGCAAAATAGTTCCCGATTATCTTGCCGGCGACCCTGAATATTGTGTGGTAATGCATGCCGACGGCGCAGGCACCAAGTCATCGCTGGCATACATGTACTGGAAAGAAACCGGCGACCTTTCCGTTTGGAAAGGAATAGCTCAGGATGCAGTGGTTATGAATCTCGACGACCTTCTTTGCGTAGGCGCTACCGATAACATCCTGCTTTCGTCAACCATTGGAAGAAATAAAAACCTGATTCCCGGGGAAGTAATTTCTGCCATCATTTCTGGAACAGAAGAATTCCTGGAGAAAATGAGAAATTATGGCATAGGCATCTGGTCAACAGGAGGCGAAACAGCCGACGTTGGCGACCTGGTAAGGACGATAATTGTGGATTCCACGGTAGTTTGCCGAATGAAACGTTCAGAAGTGATTGATAACCGACATATTCAGCCGGACGATGTCATCGTTGGGCTGGCATCTGCCGGAAAAGCCGTTTACGAAAGCCAATACAATGGCGGCATGGGTAGCAATGGGCTTACTTCTGCCCGTCACGACGTATTTTCCAACGCTTTTGCAAAAAAATACCCGGAAAGTTTCGACCCCAATTTACCTTCAGAAGTGGTTTACACCGGTGGTAAAAATCTTACGGATAAAACCGAAGTGGATGGTATGGATGCCGGAAAACTGGTGCTCTCCCCCACTCGGACCTATGCGCCGGTAATCAAAGAAATGCTGGGGAATTACCGTTCGCAGATCCACGGAATGGTACATTGCAGCGGCGGTGCGCAGACCAAGGTTTTGTATTTTGTGGATAATATTCATGTGATTAAGGATAATCTTTTCCCTGTTCCTCCGCTCTTTGCGATGATTCAGCAGCAGAGTACTACCTCATGGCACGAAATGTACAAGGTTTTCAACATGGGACACAGGATGGAATTGTATGTTCCGGAAAATATTGCAGAAAGCCTGATTTGCATTTCCGAAAAATATGGTATTGCTGCTAAAATCATAGGACATTGCGAAAGCCATACAGGCAAAAAGCTGACAATAAAAAGCAAAAATGGAGTTTTTGAATATTAATTCCCATCCGAAATGGTTCCAGTCTTTCTGAGTATTCACCACATTGCTGTCATCTGTTCCGATTATCAGAAATCCAAAGAATTTTATGTCAATATATTGAAGCTGAAAATTATTGCCGAATTTTACCGTAAAGAAAGAAACTCATGGAAGCTGGATTTATGGGTAAATGATGATACTCAGATAGAATTATTCTCCTTCCCCAATCCGCCTGCACGACCAAGTTACCCGGAGGCAACCGGGCTGAGGCATCTTGCTTTTGCCGTGAAAAGCCTCGACGAATGGATTAATCATTTGAAAAATAATAATATTAACGTTGAACCACCCAGAGTTGACGAATTTACCGGTAAACGTTTTACTTTTTTTGCCGACCCTGACCAGTTGCCAATAGAGTTGTACGAGCTATAGAATCCAAAGATGGTAGAATTTATTTTATATGTTAAAAACCAGCAGTTAAGTAAAGATTTTTACCAAAAACTGCTTTCTGCCTCTCCGGTACTGGATGTGCCTGGAATGACGGAGTTTTTGCTTGAAAAAAATGTCAAACTTGGTTTGATGCCCGAGGATGGAATTCAAAAAATCCTGGCAAACCGGGTTCCTCATCCGAAAACGGGTAACGGAATCCCACGCTGCGAACTATATCTCTACGTTTCTGATCCCGGAACATATTTCAACAAAGCCATCCAGTTGGGCGCTACAGTCATCAGCGAGCTTTCGCCACGGGACTGGGGCGACGAGGTAGCTTACTGTGCCGACACTGACGGTAATATTCTGGCTTTTGCAAAAAAAATTAATCCTTAATAAATGAAAACCGACCTGGTAGTTGCCGGATATATCATTGATGATGATAAAGTTTTGCTTATTCATCATAAAAAACTGGGGAAATGGCTCCCTGTGGGTGGTCATATTGACAAAGACGAAACCCCCGACCAGGCTTTAAAACGTGAAGTAAAGGAAGAAGTAAATCTCGAAATAGAAATTCTTTGCCCATCTCCCTTGCCGTCGGTTGGAAATGTTATCGAAAACCTTGCTTTGCCATTTCATGTGAATGTACACCCTGTAAACGATCACTATCATTGCTGTTTTTATTATCTCTGTAAACCTGTTTTAGGCAATGAAGTAAAAATAAACCATGAATCGAATAGTTTCCATTGGTTTACCGTTGCCGAATTGCACGAGGAAATAGTCCCCGAAGATGTTCGCCTGCAATCACTCTTCGCATTGGAGCTTTTAAAAAAATGATTTCAAACATTTGATTAACCCAAATAAAAGCATTCGGAATAAAAATATTTAAGCAGGTATTGTTTAATTAAAAAAAAATAACGTCCTTTGCAGTCCTTTTAAAAATCAAAGAAAAATATTAAGTCATGGCAAGAATTTGTGCAATTACCGGCAAACAAATGATGGTGGGAAATAATGTTTCTCACTCCAACATAAAAACCAAACGTAGATTTTATCCCAATCTTCAAACCAAGAAGTTTTATATTCCCGAAGAAGATCAGTGGGTTGTATTGAAAGTTTCGGCTAAAGGGCTTCGTACCATTGATAAAAAAGGCATCAGTGCCGCTTTAAAAGATGCCGCCGACAAAGGATTGATTATTTATTAGTTTTTTATAATTTAGTTAGAAAAGCTGTTGCTCATGCAACGGCTTTTTTTATTTTTTACCCGTTCAGATTACATTACACTATAAATAAAAAAAAGCTACCTCAGTCAGAAGTAGCTTTTTTTATTATTAAATTTTATTGAAACTATCTGGCAATAATTACTTTTCTTGTAACCACAATTTTTTGATTTTCTATCAGCGAAATATAATAAACTCCCGAAGGAAGATTGGAAACATTCATTGTAAACAGATTGGCATTTTGTGACAATTGCGATTGTTTTACCAGGGTTCCTGTAAGATTATATAACTTCACTTCTGCCTTCGAACTGTTGATATTATACTGAAGTTTAATAACTGAAGAGGCAGGATTGGGATACAAGGAGACAATAGCCGGCATCTCCTTTTCAGCTATTCCAACATATCCGGCAACAAAAACTACATTATAGCAAACCGAATCCAAAGGATTACGTTCGTTAAAAAACACATATTGTATAGTGTCGTAGCCAGGAATAGAATAAGGATTCAAATCACCAGTAAAATAGAAAAAAGTGTCAGCAGCATTGATGGTAACAGGGTTTTCTGAAACATAAGTTGTGGTTCCATAACAAACATCCCAGCAAAAAGTGTTTTCGTGCCCTGTGGTTACATATTTCTCAACCTTTTTTACTTTAACATCAATGGCAGCACCTGAATTATTTGTAACCCAGATATATGATGACATATATTCATTTGATGGAGGCCTTAGTATCACAATAGTTGAATTATTGGCAACAACTCCACTGCTGTCGGAAAGCGACAGGCTTTGTGCAAAAACAACTGCTGAAAGCAACACAACGGTGGAAAACAAGAGTACAAATTTTTTCATAGGGAATATTAATATTAAAAATGAGAATAAATCTTTATAATTAAAACACCCTGCAAAGATATGGGAAAATCATATTTAAAAAATGAAATATATAAAATTTTTAGTGAGTGCTTTTTTTCTATAATTTTACACCGCAAAATAAGGATTTTTAACCTAAAATTTAACAAAATGAAAAAAACAATACTCGTTGTTATAGTGATAATTGGAATATTCATTATTAACACAAAACCTGTTTTTAGCCAATCGCAAAGAATGGTATTGGCTGAAGAATTTACCAGTTCTACCTGCGGACCTTGTGCCTCACAGAATCCGGCTTTTGATGCATTGCTGCAAGCAAATCCTACAAAAATTACCGCTATTAAATATCACATGAACTGGCCTTCTCCCGGCAACGACCCCATGTATCTGCAAAATACTGTTGATAATGGTTCCAGAAAATCGTATTATTCTATTAATTCTGTGCCAAATGTAAGAATTGACGGTATTTATTTAGCTGGCTCACCCAGTCAGGTTAATCAAAACACTATCAACAATGCCAATGCAGTACCTTCACCCTTTGATATTAATATCAATCAGCGTCTTTCTGCAGCTCAGGATAGTATTTATGTAACCATGTTAATAAAAGCCACTCAGGAAGTTAGTGGCACAATGGTAGCTCAGATTGCTGTTATTGAAAAACATATCCATTTCAATACTGCTCCCGGAACCAATGGAGAAAAAGATTTTTACAATGTTATGAAAAAAATGCTTCCAACTGCTTCCGGAACACAACTTCCTTCATCCTTGTTACCTGGCGATTATGTTATTATTGAAAAATCCTGGAAATTGGAAAATGTGTATAATATTGACGAACTATCGGTTGTGGGATTTGTACAAAACAATACAAACAAGGAAGTATTTCAGGCTGCAAATTCGTCAACAGACCCGATTGTTCCTTTATATGCCAATGATGTGGAAATGTTTGGAGTTAATAATGTGCTGGATAACGAATGTAATTCATTCCTGAATCCGGTAATGACATTACGGAATAACGGTAACCAGCCGCTTACTTCATTAGTCATCAAATACAGCGTTAATGATAGTGAAATTCAAGAATTTCAATGGACAGGAAATGTTCCTACCCTTGCCAAAACACAGGTTACCCTTCCTGAAATAAATTTCAATATGCAACAAGATAATGTTTTGCATGTTTATGGTGTTGAAACAAATAATATTGGGGACGGATACCCCAAAAATGACACTCTCGGTTTTGCTTTTGCACAGTCGCCAATAACCCAGGAAAAAGTTTTCCTCACATTGAAAACCGACGATTTTCCCGAAGAAACAAGTTGGGAAATTGTTGATAACAATAATACTGTAATTTTTTCAGGAGCTAATTACACAAATGCAAACTACCTGTATCGCGACACCCTCGAACTACCCGAAAATGCATGTTATAAATTCATTATTCATGATGCCGGCGGAAATGGTATCTGCTGCGACAACGGACATGGGGTTTATCAGTTGAAAACCGATGCCTCTGTCGAAATTATCGGTGGTGGTCTTTTCACAAATATTGAAATGGCTGCTTTTGAAAAAGACAATTCGACTGGTATCCCTTTTATTGAAAACAATAATTTACATCTCACCGTTTTCCCCAACCCTTTTGGAAATTCTACTAACATTAGTTTCCAGGTTCCTGAAGGTAAAAAGGCTACCATTAGTGTATCAGATGTTTTAGGGAATATGATTCACAAAATTAATATTAATCACGATACACAAAAAACTATTGAACTCAATTGCTCTGACATGAAAGCCGGTGTTTACTTCTTTGTTCTCGAGTGCGAAGGAAAAACAGTTATTACTAAAGCTATTCTGCAACCCTGATAAAGAATTTATAATGCAGATTGCAAAACAGGCACACGTTTTATCCGTAGTGCCTGTTTATTTTTTATCAAAAAAATTGAAAAAATAGTACTGAGGATTATGTTTTTCAGGTAATTATTGACGACGACAAAAAATTGAAATCATTTGTTCTTTTCCTTTTTGAATGCAAAAATAAGCATCAGCATTGCAAAAATTCCTGCTAAAACAGCTCCAAAAACATTCATCTGCTTTCCCAAAAGAATAATAAGCACACCGATCAGGCAGGCTGTTAAAAACATAATAAAACGAAATGTAAACATAACTATTTGTTGTTGTCAAAATTCACAAAGCTAATTTCTGTAATGATACAGCATAATAAAAAAGATGTCCGGATTCATGAATCCGGACATCTTTTTTAGCTGTATTATACTTAAAAACCTGATAGGAAATACACTTATCAGAGAATAATCTTTTACGAACATTCTCATTTAAAACTTTATTTTTCTTTTTTTTACATATAATTTTATATTTATTTGATATTACAAGCAATAAATTTTTGGCTTGTCGTTAAAGTAATAAAAGTAATTTACTACTTTTGAACTTTAGGTAACTTACTATGAAAAAGCATTGGTTATTAGCTTGCTTACTGATAAATATTGCAGTACAATCCTTTGCCACACACCAACGGGCAGGCGAAATTACCTATAAACAGTTGTCGGGATTAAATTATGAAGTTACCATAGTTACCTATTCATATTCACCAAGTCCTGCCGACAGAAATTATCTGGTTATTCATTACGGGGATGGTGATACGGCAATTTTGCAGCGGGTAAATGGTCCGGCGGGCATAAATCCGGCGGGAGAATACTGCCAGCATTTAGGCGAAATGGTGGGATACGAAATTAAAAAAAACATTTACATTGGATTGCACACTTATCCCTCGTTTGGAACTTTCACTCTATGGCTTGAAGACCCTAACAGAAACGGGGGTATCCTTAACGTGCCTAACTCGATAAACACACCTTTATATATTGAATCGCTTCTGGTTATTAACCCTTTTCTTGGTGCCAATACCTCACCCGAATTATTACTTCCGCCAATTGATAATGGATGTGTTGGAGTTTCCTTTCTGCATAATCCCGGGGCTTACGACAGCGAAGGTGACAGCCTTTCGTATAAATTGATGATTTGCCGGGGAGCAATGGGACAAACTATTCCCGGTTATACTTATCCCGAAGCCAGTGAATCGTTCACACTTGATTCTGTTTCGGGCGATATGCTTTGGAAAAATCCTGTCCTTGCAGGCGAATATAATGTGGCATTCCTGATTGAAGAATGGAGAGGAGGCCAACGTATAGGGTATATCACACGAGATATGCAAATAAATATTACTGCCTGCAGCAACGACCCGCCCGTAATACAAAGTATGGCTGATACCTGCATTGAAACCGGAACTACACTTAATTTTTGGGTTGTTGCTACTGATTCTCCAAACCAAAATATTACACTTACCGGAACAGGCGGTCCGCTTGAACTTACTGAAAATCCTGCCACTTTTGAACAACCCGTTGATTCGCTTGGCAAGGTTTCATCTCTTTTTTCATGGACACCAGGTTATGACCAGGTACAATATTCACCCTACACAATGTATTTCAAGGCAACGGACAATGGCTCTCCGGTAAACCTTGTGGATATAAAAACTTTTAATATTAAAGTGGTTGCCTCTGCACCTGAAGGATTGAGTGCCCTTCCACTTGGAAATACAATTAAATTAAACTGGGAAAAACCGGATTGCAATAAGGCAACAGGCTATGCAATTTACCGAAAAGACCAATATTATGGCTATTTACATGACAATTGTGTAACAGGTGTACCGGGATATACCGGTTTTATCCGTATAGCTACTTTAACATCACTGGATGATACTGTTTTTACTGATGATAACAATGGAGCAGGCTTGATACATGGGAGAGATTATTGTTATATGGTAACAATTCTTTATCCCGATAGCGCCGAAAGTTATCCCACGCCCGAAGTTTGTTCGGCATTGAAAAAAGACCTTCCTGTAATTACAAATGTAAGCATTGGGAACTCTGACCCTGAAATGGGTGGAGTGTATGTTGCCTGGTCGAAACCAACGGAAATAGATACCGTACAGGCTCCGGGACCATATAAATATGTAGTTATGCAATCCGATGGATTTTTTGGTGAAAATTTGGTCCCGGTAGATTCTACCATTAAGCTTAACGATACTATCGTTTACAAAATGTATTTGAATACAACCGACAATCCCCTGAGTTATCGTATTGATTTTTATAATAACGATCCTTCAAACTATTTTAAAATTGGAAGCTCGCAGGTAGCTTCTTCGGTATTTCTTACCGCCACGCCTTCCGACCGAACAGTACTTTTAAATTATAACTTTAATGTACCATGGACAAACAGTAGCTATATCATTTACCGATTATATTTATCAGATAGAAAATTCGACACACTTACAATTACCAATCAGACTTCGTATCTGGATACAGGTTTAATAAATGGAAACAAATATTGCTACCAGGTGAAAAGTATCGGACGATATGCAAGCCCGGGAATGGTAGTACCTATTGCAAATGTTTCGCAACATGCCTGTGCCATACCTTTGGATAATGTTGCACCCTGTGCGCCGCTTTTAGATGTTTCAACCAATTGTTCTGAAATAGCTAACACCTTAATCTGGACTTTTCCCGGACAACATTGTGCCGATGATGCAGTAAAATATTATATTTATTATTCTGCATTATCTTCATCAGAATTGCATTTGATAGATTCGATAGAGGATATGGATGATACGGTTTATGTTCATAATAATTCTACTTATGTGGGTTGTTATGCCGTGATGGTTGGCGATTCAATGGGAAATATCAGCGATACGAGCAATATTGTCTGCATAGATGAAGATGCCTGTTCGGCTTATGATTTGCCTAATGCTTTCACTCCTAATGGTGATAACTTTAATGATTTTTATAAAGCATTGAATTTTGTTAGCGCAAACCGAATTGATCTAACTATTTTCAATCGTTGGGGGAAGAAGGTATATCATACAACCGACCCGGCATTTACCTGGGATGGGAAAAGCATGGAAAATCACAGAGATTGCAGCGACGGAGTATATTTTTATGTATGCGATGTTTACCTGCAAACGCTTTCGGGTGAGAAAAAACAAACCCTGAAAGGCTCGGTAGAAATTTTGCGTTAAAAACTAATAAAGGAGTTATCATTTCAAACCTTCCAGCGTACGAAGTACCTGGAAGAGTTTTTATGGGAAGAGTTTTTTTTACAAAATATCTTTAACTCTTCCCCCCGATTAAATCGGGCTTGAAAGGTTTTAAAGCAATCCCGTCCGTTCGTTGAATTCTTCTATCATCTCATCCCATTTTTCACTCTGATGGAAAAGTGATGGCCACAGATCACGGTCGTACCAAAGCTGGTTCAGGTCTTCAATCGTCTTGCCCTGCTGTTCCACCCAGGTATAATACTTCAGGTTATGAATGGCTTTCTGATCCTGGTAGGTAAGTTCTTTCATGTGATCGGTAGCCGTTCCGTAAAGGCATTTTTCAAAATCTTTGGCTGCCTGCAACGGGGTGTAGATGCCGCGTTCTTCCTTCAGTTCCTGGATTCTGGACTGGTACATGTCGGCAGAGTCGGTGGCGATGGTAAAGATGATGTCGTCGCCGTTCATCTCGAAATATTTTGCCATCTTGATGGAAGAAATCAGGTTGGCAATGCCTGAAATGCCAATCAGATGCAGGTCATCGACCAGCTTTTTATCCACGCCGTTTTCCTTAAGATATTTCGTTCCTTCTTCTTCATTAAAAAGACGAAGAATACGCATGCAGTCTTCATCGTCAATGGCGGTAACCACATCGGTATTTTTCACATTATGAACCCAGGGAACATGCTTGTCGCCTATGCCTTCGATGCGATGCCCGCCAAAACCATTCTGTAGCAACGTAGGACATTGCAAAGCTTCGGAAGCCGCCACCTTGAGGTGCGGATGCAGGGTGCGCAGATAATCTCCGGCAGCAATAGTCCCGGCAGAACCCGTAGAAGATACGTAAGCCGCCAGATTACTATTTTTGCCTTTCAGGGAATTAAAAACTTCCTCGATGGCGTATCCGGTAACGTTGTAATGCCAAACCGGATTGCCAAACTCATCAAATTGATTAAAGATGATGCAGTCTTTTCTTGTCCGGCGTATTTCCCAGCATTTATCGTAAATCTCTTTTACGTTGGATTCACAGCCGGGAGTGGCAATCACTTCGGCATCTATCTCTTTCAGCCAGTCGAAGCGTTCGCGGCTCATCTCTTCCGGAAGGATGGCAACGGCAGTGCAACCCATCAGGTACGAATCGAAAGCGCCACCACGACAGTAGTTACCGGTGCTGGGCCAAACGGCTTTATGGAAAGAAGGATCAAATTCACCGGTGAGGATGCGCGGAGCAAGACAACCGTAGGCAGCACCAACCTTGTGAGCGCCGGTCGGAAAATATTTCCCCAGCAGAAGCACAATACGTGTATCCACGCCGCTGATGGCTTTGGGTATTTCGATATAGTTTACACCGCTATAAAGTCCGCCTTTTTCCACAGGCTCATTCTTCCAGGTGATACGGAAAAGGTTCAGCGGGTTTAGTTCCCATAAGCCTATGATTTTCTGCTATTCTTTAATCTTATCCGGAATCAGTTCCGGGTTGCGCATTTGTTTGAAGGTAGGAAGGATTATTCCTCTTTCGCGAAAGCGTTTGATGGTATTTTCCAATACCTGCGGATTGGTTACTTCGGTAGTTACGTTTATCATTTTATAACTTGTTTATAGAACACTGATGACACAGATTAAACGGATTTTAACGGATTATTTTATTATTGTTTGTAAATATTTTACGCAGAAACTCCGGCTCTTTACCAAAGTTCAGCAATAAGCCAACTTCTATTTCTGTTGCTTTTAAATAATTGATAAGTTGAAATTCATGCTCTTCGCAAATTGCTTCGGCTGCTTTAAGTTCAATAATAACTTTATTTTCAACTAATAAGTCGGCATAATAATCACCAACTTTTATTTCATTATAATAAACACTGATAGGATACTGCTTCTGACAAGTCAAACCACATGAATTTAATTCCAGATTCATCGCATTTTCATAAACTTTTTCCAGAAAACCATAGCCAAGCGTATTATACACCTTATAAAAAATGCGGATAATTTCACTTGTAAGCTCTTTATGCAACATTTCCATGTTATCTGTTTTTAATCCGTTCAATCCGTGTCATCCGTGTTCGATCTTTCTATTAATATAATTTTTCTACAGCTTTCATCAAAATAAACATCTCTGCCGCCAGTTCGGAGGAGGCTGTTACCAGACATGGAACCTTGAAAACGATATCCGAAGGTGTAAAATCCGGCAGCATAAAAGTAGCTGCCCACTCATCGGTTTCGTAACGATACTGGTTTTCGTTAAAGGTCAGCGTACGAATTTTTTGTTTTTCTTTATAGATCAACACTTTTTTATCGCTCAGTTTGCTGAGAAAATAGCCTGTTTCGGCTTCGTTAAAACTCTTTATCGTCAGGTAAAACTTCGGTTTGTCCTTGTACGGAGCGCCATTGGAAGGACAAAAAGTGTTGCAGTTTCCACATTCATTACAGAAATCACCGATGTTGAGTATCTGAAAGCGTTGCTGTACACGGAAAATCTTGTCGTCCTCCAGAGTGATTTTATCATCTTTTTTGGTAATCTTTTTCAGCATAAACGTTAACGGTTCTGTCTGGTAACCGTAATTGGCAAAGTTGGGGCAAACGCTTACGCAAACATTGCAAACCTCGTCGCAGCTAAGGCAACGGGAAGCTTCGGTTTTTGCCTGCTCAACGGTAAAAGCGGGTGGAATGGCATAAGGTTTTTCTCCGGCAGGAACGATTACCGGTTTTACCTTACGGGCTTTTTTAACCGTCAGTTGGCAAAAGTCAATGTCTTTATTTATTACCGGAGCAATTACCGGAAATTGTTTTCCTGCCTGTGCAACGATGAGCCGGGCAGTTTTTTGCCCGTCGCCGATGGCGCGGATGATGCTGGAAGCGCCACGCAGGGCATCGCCACCAATAAACACATTGGGCAGTTTAGTCAGGAACTCCGGATTGTTCACCGTAAAGTATGGATTCATAAAATCTATTACCACGTCCTGCCCTACCGCCGGGATAATCATGCTTGCTTCCAGATCAAATCCGGAACCTTCTATCCTCACCGGTTTCGGACGACCTTTCTCATCCACACCTTTCAGTTCCATCTTCTGACAATGAAGCAAAACTTTTCCCGGAACAGATTCCGTAATTTGGAGCGGAGCTGTGAGCGTAAGAATTTCCACGCCTTCGCGAAGTGCAGCCTCCACCTCTTCGTAAGCTGCAGGCATCTCGGCAAGGGTACGACGGTAAACGATGGTAACGTTACCGTTTTCACCGGCAATTTTCTTAGCCATCCGTGCGGCATCCATGGCGGTGTTGCCACCTCCAATGACGATGACATGATTGCCGGTTGATAAAACTTTTTCTTGTTTGGCAAGACTTAAAAATGCCAGTGGATCGGTTACAGCCGGAAGGTCTTCCCCGGGAATATTGAGTCTTTTCGCTTTTTTGGCTCCGGTGGCAACGAAAACATAATCGTAATCCCGTTGAAGTTTTTCAAAGGTTTCCCCGGTAACGGGTGTTTCAAAATGTATTTTTACTCCGGCATCGACTATCCTTTCGATATCTTTTTCGATACCGGCTCCGGGCATGCGGAAAGAAGGAATCACCGAGGCAACCATGCCTCCGGCATAGGCTCTTTCTTCAAAAACATCCACTTCAAAGCCGGAGAGGCGGAGAAACCAGGCACAGGACAAACCGGCAGGACCAGCGCCGAGAATAGCAGCTTTCAATCCATTGGATGGAAGTGTTGCCGGAACGGTTTTTTCCCCGGCCTGTTCGGAAACAAAACGTTTGATTTCTCTGATTTGTAAAGCTTCCTCGTAATTCATCCGGGTACACTTGGTCTGGCAGAGGTGATCGCAGGCCATACCGGTAACCGTGGGAAAAGGATTGGTGCGAAGTATCATATGGAAGGCTTCTTCAAACCTGCCTTCGGACGTAAGATACATGTATTCGGGAATATCCTGGTTAGCCGGACAGGTATCTACACAAGGCGCATGAACACAGTCGAAATAGCCGAGCGGACGCCGGGTTTTAATGTCTTTTGGTAAATGTCCTTTCCGGTAAACGGGATTGGAAAGTGCCTCAGCGGAATATTTTTCAAGGTTATGCAAAGCGGCTTCTGAAACGTCCGTAAAGGCATTTTCTGTCTTTTTCAGGATAAAATCGTCGAGACTGTTTGCCGAAAGGCGATACATCTCTTCCTTTAAGTTTTCGAGATATTGACTTAGCCGACCATAGCCGCCCGGTTTCAGGATGTCGGAACAAACGGTAACGGGTTTCAATCCGCAGGCGAGAATGTCGGCGAAGTTGAAACAATCGGCACCGGCAGAAAAGGAGATGTCGAGCTTACCGCCGAAGTCCTGTTGCAGTTTATGGGCAAGGTTGATGCTTATGGGATGCAAAGCTTTTCCGCTCATGTACATCATCTTTTCGTTTTCCGGAAAGACGTTACGGAAGTTTTGGCTTTCGAGGGTATTGGTAAGTTTGATGGCAAAATGTACGTTCTTCTTTTTTGCCGCAAGGCTAAGGTTGCGGATAATGTTTAGCGCATCGGGATATTTCAGGTCGTGTTCAAAAGCAAGGTCGGGAACGGGAGTGGAATAACCAAGGGTATCGTTCAGGATGCGGCGCAGCCTATCCGGACCAAGCAGGGTGGGATTCAGCTTGATGGTGGTGTGCAAACCTTTTTCTTCAATAAGATATAAACCGATCTTCTCAATCTCCTGCGGCGGGCAGCCGTGCATGGTGCTCAGGGTAACATTATTTGAAATGCAATCGGGAATGGCTATTTCATCAATCAGGGGATAAATCTTGCGAATGGCGTTAATCTTTTCCTGCTTTTCGGCATGGCAATCTCTCATCTTATCGAAAAACCATTGCACATTTTCGTTAAGGATGCCTTCGTAATTGTAGCCGACGCTCATGTTGAATACCCCCCTTTGTCCCCCCGAAGGGGGGAAAGCCTCCCCTTCGGGGAGGTTTGGAGGGGTGAGAGTGTGTATGATAATCCAGGCATTCAGGTATTGGTCGAAGCTTTCTTTGATTTTGAGTTCCTGCGACCATTCGCAGTTGTAGCCTTCGTCGTACATATCGATGCAGGGCTTGGAAACGTCAAGTTCGTCGAGGGTTTGGATGGTTTTCAGTTCGATGAAACGTGCGCCGCAAAGCCATGCCCCGATGATGTTTTGTGCCATCTGGGTATGTGGTCCGGCGGCTACGCCCAGCGGAGTTTCGAGCAGCTGACCGAAACGCTTACTTTGAAAAGCAGGTTCGGAACCGGTATAAAACAAACCTTTATCCAATCCAAAATACTGGACATTCTTTAATTGTTCGAGAATAAGATGGAGCAAATGCTCAAGGGGTACGACGGAAAATTTATCCTGCTTCATTCTTCTAAATTCAGTAAAACTATTATTTTCAGGCAAAAGTATGAATAAAAATTCAGAACTTTGTTTTGCCAATATTTTTGAAATCAATTATGAAAGAAGATTGTCAGGCAGTGGTTCTTGCTGCCGGAAATTCAGGGAGGATGGGTGTGCCAAAAGCTTTCCTGACTTACGACGAGCAACATACGTTTATCGAACACATTGTTTCGGTGTATGCTGAATGGCATTGCAGGCAGATAGTGGTGGTGGTTAATCCCGAAATATATCCCGTAGCGGTCGATCTTACGGGCAGGTTTGGCAATATCTGTACGCTTGTTGTAAATCCCAATCCTGAACAGGGAAGGCTTGTTTCGGTGAGGCTGGGAATGGCAAAGGTGGATACGGGATTCTGTTTCCTGCATAATATTGACAATCCTTTTACCGACGCCGACTTATTGACCCGACTCTATTTGTGTAAGGACAGAGGCGATGTGATTATCCCCTCGTGGAATGGCAAGGGCGGGCATCCGGTGTTGCTTTCCTGGAAAGTAGTTGATGGGATACGAAATGCGACCACCGGCGACCAGAACTTACACAAACTGCTTGACGATTACAATAAATATTACCTTCTCTGCAACAACGAAATGATTCTTCGAAATATCAATACGCAGGAGGAATTCCGAAAATGGAGAAATGAAAAGTGAAAGTTCATTTATTTGCGCAAAACCTCATCCCGAACTCAGGTTATTAATTATATTTGCATAGTAATTGCAGATATAAATTACCATCCATAAAAATTAAATATTAAAGGAGAAAAAGCATGAAAAAAGAAATGCAGGGGAATGCTCCTTCAAGTGCAGTGTATGGCTTGGGATTTATTGGAGCGGCAGTATATTTTATAGCGCATGCCACCGGTTTCTGGGTTGGCGTATTGGGATTTTTAAAAGCCATGGTTTGGCCTGCTTTTTTGGTTTACGAGGCATTTAAACATTTTGGGATGTAAACCCGCTGCGGATGGTTGTAAAGGATACGCAACCGATGAAGTACTCGAAAACATCCTTGTTTTTTTTAATCCGGTAGCATTAAATGATTTCCTGATGTTTTACCTAAATATTTTGTTAATAACCTGGGCTCGGGATAAAATATGTTTCCTGTCTGCCTGATAATAAAGCTATCGGGGTTTCGACATCCATAGAAAGGATGTTTTATATTTTTCAAAAACTCTCAAGGGTTTTAAAACCTTGAAGGTTTTCATCGGCTACGGCAACATGCTGAAATATTCCAGGAATGGTTTGTAACCTTATGCCAGACTCATGTTGATAGCAAAAATTTTTACTTGCTTTTCCCTCAAAAAAGTAGTATAATTGCAAAGTTAAAGTTTTGCCAGTCTCTGTGTTAAAGTTCCAACCATTTTTGCCGGCTCCTGTTCTTTTTTATTATTTTTAACTTTCAGAAAAATACCTGTCCGCCCTTTTATCAGCTATGCCACCTTGTGGCAATGCCATATAGGTATAAAAAAGCTGAAGTATCGGCTATGGCAGTGCCATACAAGTATAGAAAAATTAATATATAGGCAATGGCAGCGCCATACGAGTATAGAAAAGCTGAAGTATCGGCTATGGCAGTGCCATACAAGTATAGAAAAGTTGAAGTATCGGCTATGGCAATGCCATATAGATATAGAAAAATTGAAGTATCGGCTACGGCAGTGCCATACGAGTATAGAAAAATTAATATATAGGCAATGGCAATGCCATACAGATATAGAAAAATTGAAGTACCGGCTACGGCAGTGCCATACGAGTATAGAAAAATTAATATATAGGCAATGGCAATGCCATACAGATATAGAAAAATTGAAGTACCGGCTATGGCGACGCCATACGAGTATAGAAAAATTAATACATAGGCAATGGCAGTGCCATATAGGTATAGAAAAATTGAAGTATCGGCTATGGCAGCGCCATACGAGTATAGAAAAATTAATATATAGGCAATGGCAATGCCATACAGATATAGAAAAATTGAAATAGCGGCAATGGCAGCGCCATATTTCATTCCGGAACAAATATTTACATCCTTATAACTTGGGTTCGGGATAAAATATGTTTTTCATCTGCCTGATAATAAAGCTATCGGGGTTTCAACATCCATAGAAAGGATGTTTTATATTTTTCAAAAACCCTCAAGGTTTTAAAAACCTTGAGGGTTTTCATCAACTACGGCAACAGGCTGAAATATACCAGGAATGTTGTAACCTTATGCCAAACTCAGGTTGATAAGTATTTATTTATAATTTTAGGCGAAAAACGTTTAGCCATAAACGGATAGCCATATTAAATTATTATTGGCAAGCAATTCAGGTTGTTTGAGTAATTTGGATACAATTTATTTAATATATTTTTATCCGTGTTTTGTCATACTGCGATAATAAAAATTAATACCTTTGTTTAACCATATACAATGGAATACGCAATAGTATTGATAAAAACATATTTATTAATCCCAATTTTACTTATAACTATATCCAACATAAAATTTTACTAATGAAAAAGATATTTACTACACTAAGTCTGTTGTTATTCGTTTTTTTCGCTTTCAGCCAAATCACAATCAATGCCGATGATATGCCCAATGTGGGCGATACTATTCGCACAAGTATATCCTATACGGTTACCGGTAACTATAGTCTTTCCGGTGCTAACCAAACCTGGGATTTTTCCGATTTGTATGCTTTTACGCAAAACGTTGACACTTTTGCAAGCGTTTCATCCACCCCTTTTATTTACCAATTGGTTTTTGTGTATCCATTGTATGCCACTATTGCGAAAAAACGTCCGGGAATGGATACTATTTCGGGTGTTACCATCACCGATGTCTATGATTTCTATAAAGAAGCATCCTCTTCTTTCGGACTTGCCGGTTATGCCGGATCATTGAATGGTATTCCCATTCCTTTGAAATTTGACACACCGGAAATATTGTATAAATTTCCTTTGACTTACGGTACAAAAGATTCTACCATTTCCACGGCCTCTCAGGGATTAACCGGCATGGGTTCCTACACCAGCATACATAAAAGGGTGAACGAAGTGGACGGATGGGGAAATTTAATCACTCCTTTTGGAACCTATCCCGTCATCAGGGTAAAATCGGAAGTGTTTACCTACGATTCGGCGTATATTGATTCGTTGCAAATGGGTTACCCGCTTAACCGGCATTATTTCGAATACAAATGGATGGCAGACAGCAGGGGCATCCCCATTTTGCAGATTACCCAGGAAGGCTTCGTGGTAAGCGCAACGTATATTGATTCCGTACGCAGCCTGCTGAGTGTTCCCGCAGTGGTAAGCAGTGAAATGACCCGGTTCTCGGTAAGCCCTAATCCTGCAAAAGATATGCTGGCATTGAACTTTTACATCCCGGAGGCACCTCTTACCTCCGAAGTGGTTTTATTTTCGCTCAACGGGGTTAAAGCCGCCACTTTATTTTCAGGGAAATTGAACCCTGGACAGTTTCGCCAAAACGTACCACTTCCCCGCGAAAGAATTAATCCCGGTATGTACCTTATCATTGCCCGTATCGGGTCAGAATATCGGATTGAGAAACTCCTTATTGAATAAAAGCGGATGAATTTTACCGTTTACAGGTCTTCCGCCGGTTCGGGAAAAACATTTACGCTTGTAAAAGAGTATCTGACATTGGTGCTAAAGCATCCTGCCGATTTCAGGCATGTGCTGGCAATCACTTTTACCAATAAGGCGGCATCGGAAATGAAAAACCGCATCCTCCGCAGTTTGCACGAATTGGCAGAACCCGAAAAATATGCCCGCTCGGCTACTCAGCAATATTTAATGCCGATGCTACAAAAAGAAACCAGGTTACCGCAAGCGGTGCTCAGCAAAAATGCAGGCAAAACTCTTACACTCATACTACATAATTATTCCGACTTTGCAGTTTCTACCATTGACAGTTTTGTACACCGGATAATCCGTACATTCGCCCACGACCTAAAACTCTCGGTAAGTTTTGAAGTGGAAATGGATGTGGAAAAACGCATTGCCCAGGCAGTTGACATGCTGATTGCCCGGGTTGGTCAGGATGAAAAACTTACCCGGATATTGGTAACCTTCCTCGAAACAAAAACCGAAAACGACCAAGGTTGGAATATTGAAAGAGACCTGAATACATTTGCAAAAACCTTGTTGCGTGAAGACAGCCTGTTTTCGCTGGAAAAACTTAAACTGCTTACTATTGATGATTTTATTGAAATAAGCAGCACCTTACACCGCCAAACCCGCAGCATGGAAAACAAAATGGCTGCAAGTGCCCGGCATGCGCTAACGCTTATTCAGGATAACGGACTGCAGTCCTCCGATTTTTACCAGGGTGATAAAGGCATTGCAGCATATTTTAATTACATTGCTCAGCATCGCTTCGATAAATGCAATCCGAATACCAATGTATTGAAAACCATTAAAAACGACAATTGGTATTCCGGAAAAGCCGACCAAAGTAGCCGTAGGGCTATTGACGGTATAAAAAACATCCTTACGCAGGCACTCCATTCCATTGTAGAAATTTCAAAAGAGTATCCCCTGTTTCGTCTGGTCGGGAGAAATATTTACTCCCTTGCCGTTTTAAACGAAATTGACAAAGAATTGGATGAGATAAAACTTAAAAATAACATCTTACCCGTTTCGGAGTTTAATAAACGTATAGCTGCCATAGTAATGAATGAACCGGTGCCGTTTTTATATGAAAGGCTTGGTGAAAAATACCGTCATTTTTTGTTGGATGAATTTCAGGATACTTCGATACTGCAATGGCAAAACCTGCTTCCCCTGCTCGAAAACTCTCTTGCTTCGGGTTTTCTGAGCCTGGTGGTAGGCGACGGGAAACAAGCTATTTACCGTTGGAGAAACGGCGAAGTAGAACAGTTTATGCGCCTCCCGGCAATTTTTCACAAAGAGATGAGTACTTTCAACGAAGCCCGCGAACGCCTGTTGCAACAAAATTTCAGAGAAGAGAAACTGGCAACCAATTTTCGCTCCAAAGCAGAAATTGTTGATTTTAATAATCGCTTTTTCAGTTTTATTTCGCAATCCCTCCCCGATAAATACCAATCCATTTACAGGGAAGTTGTTCAGGAATACCAATCTGAAAATACCGGGGGCAGGGTAGAATTGCATTTTCTTCCCAAAGAAGACTTTAAAAATAATAACCTGAATACCCTTCGTGATGTCATCCTGCAGTGCAGGGAAGATGGTTTTTCTTACGGCGATATAGCTATATTGTGCAGAAGCAACGATTCTGCTTCACAAATTGCCCGTTTTCTGATTGAAAACAGCATAAATGTCATTTCTTCCGAGTCGCTGCTGCTGGATGCATCCCACGACGTAAATTTTATCATCGCTTTTTTAAAACACCTGCTGCTACCTTCCGATAAAATAGCACAACGTGCAATAAAAGAACATCTTGTTGCAAAAGGGTTGCTCAACCATGAAAAGCTGTCAGCTGCACTGCGATTAACAGATTTCAACATCTCCCACAGCAAGCTTTCAAGGTTGAGCGTGTACGATTGCTGCGAAGAACTCATCCGGACATTTGGTCTCAACAAAAAAAGCAGTCCACATATTTTGTTTTTTTTGAATGCAATACAACAGTTTACATTAACAGGAAAACATACTATCAGCGATTTTCTTTTATGGTGGGAGGAAAAGAAAACTAAATTATCCGTTGTGGTACCCGAAGGTCCCGATGCCGTAAGCGTAATGACTATACATAAAGCAAAGGGACTTGAATTCCCGGTTGTTATCTATCCATTTGCAAAAGAATCCCGGAAAATAGCCCTATCCTCCTTTTGGGCTGACAATCCCATTGAATCGCAACCACAACTTTCAGTAGCAAATATTGCGATGGTAAAAGAACTGGAAGAAACCCGCTACGAAGCCATTTACAAAGAAGAAAAGGAAAAATCGCAACTCGACCTCGTTAACCTTGTTTATGTAGCATTTACCCGTCCTACGCACCGATTGTATGTGCTTACGCAATTACCTTCCCAAAATGACAATACAATCGAATCGGTACCCAATATGCTGTACAGGTTTTTAAAAAACAGCGAATTGTGGAATGAAAACCTTACCTCCTACTTTTTTGGGAACGCTGTGGAAAACGACAGAATGGAACGCAAAATTTCTATAGAAAATATTGACATATCTTCGTTTATTTCAGAAGCATGGCAGCAAAAAGTTGTAATTAGCCAATCGGCTGCCACAGCCTGGGATGTAGAAGACCCAGAGAAAAATAGCCATTGGGGAAGTCTCGTGCATTACGTATTATCCCAATTGCAAAATACAGAAACTATAGGGGAAACCCTCGATACATTGTTGTCGGCTGGAATCATTGATACCGCTGAACGCCAGTGGCTGCTCGAAAAAATAGGAAAAATTGTCAGTCATCCTGGTCTGGCACAATTTTTTGCAGAGAAAACTGTTCATAAAATCGAAGCAGCCATTCTTACACGGAAAGGAAAGGTGATCCGACCCGACAGAATTGCCATTTCAGGAGAAACAACTGCCTTACTCGACTATAAAACCGGGGAGCCTTCCGAAACGCATAGGACACAAATTATTGAATATGCCGAAGCTTTGCAGGAAATGGGGTATAAAAATATAAAGAAATACCTGGTGTATTTGAACGATGAAATAAAAGTAGAATTAGTAAACGATTAAATATGGTAAGTTACGGAAAATGGATAGGCGGAGGCTTAGGATGGGTTTTCGGCGGTCCTATTGGTGGAATTCTTGGATTTATTTTTGGCTCGATGTATGATGGCATGCAAAGCGGTGCATTCGAATACAAAAAAGTTACCAGTGAACGTCCCCGTTATGGCTCCACACAGCAAGGTGATTTCAGTATAAGCTTGCTCATTCTGTCGGCGGCAGTAATGCGAGCCGATGAAAAAGTAAAAAAAGCCGAACTTGATTATGTAAAACGGTTCTTTTTGCAGCAATTTGGTCAGGAAGATGCTGAGCAAAAAATTTTAATGCTCCGCCAAATTCTGAAACAGGACTTTGATTTGTTTGCGGTGTGCTCGCAAATCAGGCAGTACATGGAGTACCCTTCACGCCTGCAACTTATGCACTATCTGTTTGGTATTATTGCCGCCGATGGTTCGTTTCCCCCCCGTGAAATAGAAGTTACCGAAATGATTGCCGTTTACCTGGGTGTTAAACCTAACGACTTGTCATCCATCAAAGCTATGTTCGTTCGCGATACAAACAGCCCTTACCGTATTCTTGAAATTTCTCCAGATGCACCCGACGAAGAAGTAAAAAAAGCCTATCGTCGCATGGCTGTTAAATTCCACCCTGATAAAGTCAGCCACCTGGGTGAGGATATTCAAAAAGCTGCTAAAGAAAAGTTTCAGCAACTGAATAGTGCTTATCAGGAAATTAAAAAACAAAGGAATTTAAATTAAGGAATTTACGTTTGAATCGTTACTTTTACAAGAAGCTGTACATTCTTTCATCCTTTCTATTGTTATCGGTAAAATATTGCCTTCAGACTTGCATGATTTCATTAAACAAAATCCGAAATACACATTGCTTTTTCCCTTAACTTTGAAAACTTTTTTTTATTAAAGTATTACTTTACACATTTAAAATCCAACCGCCATGAATACAAAAAATAAATCCGGAATATTTTGGGGAATCGCCCTGATAGTAATCGGACTACTTTTCCTCATAAAGATTTCATTTCATATCGAAATTCCTATTGTACGCCTTTTGATGGCATCTGCGCTTGTTTTGTTGGGGATTCGTATGCTTACCGATAGGAATGCTTTTCTGAAAGCAAAGAGTAGCAGCATTTTCGGGGAAAATCATTTTGTGTATTCCCAGGGAGTTCGCAATTACAGTACTGTGATGGGAGAAGGAAGGCTGACTATTACCACTGCCGACCTTATAAATGACACTTACCTTGAAATTTCCTGTGTAATGGGGTCATTTATCATCCTGGTTTCGCCAGATATCCCTCTTACCATCCATTCAACATCAGTGCTTGCATCGTTTACCAATCCCAAAGGACATACAAGTACCATAGGTTCATCGGAATATATTGGTAAAAAACAAACTCCCTCACAACCTGCGCTTACTATCCATGCAAGTGTGGTGTTAGGGAATATGGAAGTAAAGTATTTATAGAAAACTATCTAATAATCAGTTTTCGAGTGCTTTTCTGCCCACCGGCATCAAAACACACAACATAGATACCCGGATTAATACCCGAAAGGACAAAAGAATGATTTCCCTGAGTCTGTTCTTCATCAACAGGGATTGATATAAGTTGCCCAGCGATAGAATACACCTTAATTTTCACAAGATTACGTGAAGAAATAGTATAGCTGATTACTGTATTGCCTGAAGATGGATTGGGATACATGCTAAATGTTCCGGAATTATTTTCTTTTATGCCTGTAGTATTTTTTTCATTAACAGCAAGTGTGGAAAGTTTTGTAACGGATTTGCTAACGGTAAAGGCTCCGTAAAAGGTAACATCACCGGTACCTACAGCAGGAGCAGTCCATTGAAATGTCCACACTTTGGGGTTAGATGAACTGGCGCTGCTTTGAGTAACATATTTACCGCTACCTACCAATTTATTTCCCGAGCCGGCAATAAGAGTTCCCAATAAAGCACCGGAAGCATTCTGTGGAGACACTTCAAAGCCTTTTTGCCCATTACCCGAAACTGTAACTGTTATCGTATAAGTTGTACCCGGTGTATAGCCTTCGGCAGGTATATCCGATGTTATCCAACCAGCAACACTGGTTGCGCTCCCATTATGGCATGAAACACAATTTTGTCCGTCGCCCGGCGAACCAGTATATCCGGCAGGAGATCCCCCAAGATATTTACTGTTATTTCCGCTGTAACTTTCCAGTAATACAATACTAAACACAGCAAGTATGGCATATACATAATAACTTTTTTTCATAACAAAGTGTATTTATATGTAATTTTTTTACAAAAATTTTTACAAAAATAAGTATAAAAACCTACATTTCTATTATTTAACAAAATTTAGAATTTCCATAAACAAGTATTCATCTGGTTGATTGCAAATTCACAATTATCATCCATTTAGCGCCATTTTATGTATTTTTGCCAACACAACTTCAAAACGCATTCATTAATGTATTGCAACAGTATTTCCGGTTATTCGCGGTTATTAACCCGAGAGGTACCGATTGGCGACGTACCTGTAGGTGGAGACAATCCCATTCGCGTGCAGAGCATGACCAACACTCCGACCCTCGATACCCGAGCCACGGTAAACCAGGCAATACGTATGATAGAAACCGGTTGTGAGTACGTCAGGATAACTGTACCGGGAATAAAAGAAGCTGAAAACCTTGCCTTTATAAAGAAGGAGTTGTTAAAAAAAGGCTATCACACACCACTTATTGCCGATATTCATTTTAATCCTGCTGTTGCAGAAATAGCCGCCCGGCTTGTAGAAAAAGTACGTATTAACCCCGGTAACTATGCCGATAAAAAGCAGTTTCACGAAATTGCATTTACCGATAGCGAATACACTGCCGAACTGGAAAGAATACGGGAAAGATTACATCCACTGATACGCATTTGCAAAGAATATGGTACAGCGCTTCGTATTGGTAGTAACCACGGTTCGCTTTCCGACCGCATCCTTAGTCGCTTTGGAGATACTCCTGAAGGCATGGCAGAATCGGCAATGGAATTTATACGAATCTGTGAAGATTTGGAATTTCATAACATAGTCCTTTCGATGAAATCGAGCAATGTACGGGTGATGGTACAAGCTACCCGACTACTGGTAAGCAAAATGCAACAGGGGAACACGGTGTACCCTTTGCATCTCGGTGTAACCGAAGCTGGCGATGCCGAAGAAGGAAGAATAAAATCGGCAGCCGGTATTTGTACACTTTTAACCGACGGTATAGGTGATACAATTCGTGTTTCGTTGACCGAAGAGCCCGAAAAGGAAATCCCGGTAGCCAAAGCCCTCGTAAAATATATTGAAAAGTTCAAAAATACTCCTCATTTTACGAAAAATGAGGCATTACCATTTAACCCTTTTGCATATGCAAGACGAAAAACAAAGCCGATTGTAAATATCGGAGGGGCACTCCCTCCCGTTGTGATCAGCCACACAAAGAAAATACCTGAAGGAGTCCATGTTTTTGACAACGATAGCGTCAATATTGTAGCCGCTTTCCGGAATTTTATTTCCCAAAAGGATGCTGAAAAAGATACTTCTCCGGTAATTATAAAAAGGAAATATTCCGGTTTGGGGTTACCGGATTTTATAATAACTGCCGCCGCCGATTGTACACCCCTGTTTATTGATGGGCTTGCCGACGGATTATGTTTACAGGCAGA